>JACSSI010000430.1 GCA_014879345.1 Anaerolineae bacterium
TTTCTCCAACAATTTTGCCCAAACTGTCGTTTAAAAACAAAAATCCCCTCATCTTATTAATAAAAATGAGGGGATTATTTGTCTTTAACCAGCGGTTGAAGAAACTTCTACCAGTTCCCCATCCTGCAAGGCATAGAGGTTTATGACATGTTGTGTTGGGCAGCAAAGTGGGTCACCTTCACCAGCTTCGACCATATCGACTACGATGATTCCACTTTCACTGATTTCCACTGAGTTTACCTGAACACGGTCGCCCAGCATGATGGTGGCGACATTGGTGGCTGCGCCATCAGCAAATGTGACAACAGCGAGGTCAATGTAGGTGCCAGAGCCACCGTTATTGGTTGCCAGGGTAACGGCCGCTGCTGGCTGCCCATCAATCTGACCAAAAGCGGCTTTGTCTAACAAAGAGGTGTTCATAGAGGCGGCTGAATCAGGAATCGCTTCTTGGTAAATGCCGTTGCTCAAAGTGACGGGTGCCATGCCCCCGCCAGCCAGGTTATTGAAGGTAGCATTTTCAACCAATGCCTGTACTTCTGCGGGCAATGGGGTGTTGGGGATAGCAATTACAGCGATGGAACCTTCAGCGGTACGCATGTCTAGCTTGTCATTTTGGATGGTGTAGGTGGCGGCTGATTGCAAGGCTGCCAGGAATTCTTGTTCTTGCTCCATAACACCAGCCGGTTCCGGGCAAAGCGCACGGGTTGTGGCCAGGGGGCCAATCTGGATAGTCTCGCCGCTACTGGTGTAAGGGCCAAAGTAACGGTTGCAGCCCGCACTCCCGGTTATATTACCGTCATCCTCGAATTCTAAGGTTAACTCAGTACCCAGTATTGGGCTGACTGCTGCTTCTCTCCCATTATTATAAGAAATGACTAACCAGGAAATAGCGGCTAAATCTGATGGTTCTTTGGCTACATAGCTGACAGCCAGTGCGCCATCGGCGGTGCGTAATTCCAAGGTGTCTCCCTGGATGCTGTAGGTGGCGGCGGTGGTGATGGCGGCCAGGTAGGCTGTTTCTTGTTCCATGACACCATCGCCGGGGCAAGCCATCATGGTGGTCATGCCCACACCAATGGTGATATTGCTGCCATCGACTTCGTAGGGGGCGTTGTAGGTGTTGCAACTGGCGTTACCGCTGACCATGCCATCTTCACTGAAAACGGCCGTTATGGTTGTGCCATTGATGACAGAGACAACTGCTTGTTTGCCATTGTTGTAACCGGTGACTACCCATTCAATACCTGTCAGAGGGGCAGGTTGTTGAGCGGTGAATACGGCCACAGGGTTGCCGTTGGCATCAAATAGCGTTAAGGTGTCACCTGCTATTTCATAGGTTGCTGCCGCAGTCAGATCAGCCAGGAAGGCTGTTTCTTGCTGCATAATTGGTTCGGGACACATCATCATGGTCGCGGCAATCATTTCGTTTACGCTAATGTTGTTGCCGTCAACTGTGTAGCTGGTATTGTAGTTGTTGCAGCCTGAGTTGCCGGAAAGTGTGCCATCTTCACCAAAAACGGCCGTTACTTCCGTCGTTGGCAGCACAGTTGCCATGGTGCCATCTGCTCCTGCATATGTGCTTAAAGCCCAAATGGTACCAGTCAACTCCGCACCGCCTTGAGCATCAGTAGCAGGCATTGTGGAAACGGTTGCATCGGCCGGTGTTTTGCTCACTTCTTCTACCAATGTGTATTGCAAGGACGAGCCATCTGCTGGCGGGTTTTCCACATCAGAGACTGCAACTTTGAGTTCATAATTGAACCCAGGCTCAAATGTGAAGCCTTCAATCTGTCCGTAGAAATAGGTGTATTCTTCACCCGGATTGTATTTAACTAGCATACAAGTTTGCGGCGCTACACCGGTACAATCAACCAACTCAGGAGCGATGTACATGGTTACTAGGTCACTCTCGCCCTCGACAAACACAGGTGTTTTACTCACTTCTTCTACCAATGTGTATTGTAGAGAAGAGCCACCAGCCGGTGGATTGTCAACGGGTGAAACTTGCACTTTTAGCTCATACTCATACCCTTCTTCGTAAGTAAAGCCATCAATTTGATCATAAAAATATTGATATTCTCCATCAGGGCTGTCTTTGATCATCATACAGGTTTGCGGTCCTTCACCAGTGCATTCAACCAATTCAGGACCAACATACATGGTGACGACTTCCCCGGATTCTGATGATTCTGTTTCAGGGGCGGCTCCTCCACAAGCGGCTAAAACTAAAACGCTCATTACTGCCACGGTTATTAAAATACTCAATTTTGTTCTCATTTATTCTCCTATATTTTTGACAGAACCTATTTATATTAAATGGCTGCCGTTGTTTATACTCGCTGTGGCCGGTTTCTGACCGCGCCACCTCTGGTAAAAATGTCAGTTTATGCCCGTTGCGAGTATAGTTGTTTGTTTAACTTCATGCTGGACATCACAACGACGGCCGTTATCCCCTGGTTCCTGTCCTCATTTTTCATTCATAATCAAGATATGGCACTCAAAAAGCACCTTGTAAAAAAACGGCGTTCCTCAAATTGTAATGTGGATTTAAAATCGGTCAAAGTGCGCAAGTTTACACAGCAAACGGCCGTTCCTCCACTATTTGCCTCTATCAACAAGGATGATATGATCGACAATCGTATTTCTTATCAAATCAGATCCAACCATCAACACAAAATCAAACTGGATCCCAATATTAAACAAGGAGGAACATGAACGGAAAATCAAACCGATCCCTGTTCTTAATAGTAAGTTTATTGTTAACGGCCGTTTTCCTTTTGGCAGCATGTGGCAACTCAGACCCCACACCTACAACTGCCCCCACAGCCGCAGTACCACCCACCAATACCGCAGAACCCACAGCCAATCCCGATGGTGGCAACATAGAAGCCATCAACGATCCCACCTGGGCCAGAATTCAACAAACCGGCACCATGCTCGTTGGGATGTCTTTGGACTACCCTCCCTTCGAATCATACACCGAAGACTTTGAAGCCACCGGCTACGACGTAGCCCTCATTCAGGAAATTGGGAAGCGTCTTGACCTTGAAGTCGAAATCAAAGATATCGCCTTTGACGGCCTGGGCAACGCCATCTTCCTCGGCGCTATCGACACAGCCGTCTCTGCCATCTCTGTTTCTCCAGAACGAGACGCCCTGGTTGACTTCTCCAACGTTTACTACATCAGCGAAGATGCCGTACTTTCTCAAGTAGATTCCGGCATTGACGAAATCCCCACCATCGAAGACGTCGCCGAATACCGTGTTGGTGTGCAGCGCGGCAGCATCTTCGAAGATTGGATCCGCACCGAACTCATTGAACCAGGATACATGCCCGAAGAAAACCTGCTCGTTTATCTGGAAGCAGGAGACATCATTCGAGATCTGCGTGAAGGGCGTATCGAATTAGCCGTCATGGATCTCTATCCCGCCCAATTAGCCGTCGAAGAATATGGCGACATCCAAATTATCGGCAACGGCCTAAATCGGCAGCGCTACGCCATTGCCATGGCGCAAGGCTCACCGCTACTGCAAAGAGCCATTAACGACACCCTCGTAGCCATGCAAAACGAAGGCGTTTTGGCAGACCTCGCCAAAGAATACCTCAATCTCGATCCAGACGAAATCATCCCGATTCCCACCCCTGATCCAAGCGTACCCACAGCCACCCCCGGTGCGCCGCCTACTGGTTGTATTGACCATATGGCCTTCGTCCAGGATTTGAATTACGATGATCAAAATATGACAAATCCCCCCAAATTCTTGCCTGGGCAAGCATTTAGAAAAGGGTGGCGCATTCAAAACACCGGCACCTGCACCTGGGATAGTAACTACAGCTTCGTTTACGTCCGTGGCAACAACTCGTTAGCCCGTATGGGTGGTCAGCCAACACCAATCAGGGGTACCGTTACTCCTGGGCAGATGTACGACATGTACGTTGACCTGGTTGCCCCGGCCGTACCTGGTATCTACCAAGGTTTCTGGTCCATGCGCAACCCCAGTGGCGTTCTTTTCGGAGAATCTGTTTGGGTTGGCATTGAAGTGGTGGGCACAGCCACACTCACACCGGCTCCTACACAAACACCAGTTCCCGGCATCGTCTTTACCGTTAATCAGACCCAGATTCAAGCCGGCGAATGTGTTACCTTTAGCTGGAGAACAGAAAACATACAAGCTGTCTTCTTCTATCCACAAGGGGCAGATTGGACAAGGTATGGCGTGCCAGGAGTAGGCACGAGCACTCAATGTCCGTCACACACAACTACCTATGAACTGCGTGTTCAACAAAGAGATGGTTCATTTGTTATACAACAAATCACCATTACGGTTACACCCGTTCCCGGTGCGCCGAGCATCGACCGATTCACCGTCGAACCCGTCCAGATTTTGCCAGGGCAATGTGTCAACTTGCAATGGCAAGTTTCTGGCAATGTCAGCCGAGTCATTGTCAGCCGTGATGGCACAGCCATCTGGAATGGCGCTCCGGTCTCAGGACAAATGCAAGATTGCCCGCCAGGAACGGGACGTAGAAGCTATCAATTAGAAGCTCAAGGGCCTGGAGGCACTAGCCGCAAAACTCAAGATGTCACGGTGGTTTCCCCAACAGCGCAACCAACAAATATCCCAACAATGGTTCCACCAACAGCCACGGCCACACCTGTGGTGATTCCGACAGCAACACCGGCGCCACCAGTCATCAATTCATTCACAGTCAGTCCAAATCAGATTGAGGTCAATCAATGTGTGACTGTAAACTGGAGTACAGGCGGCGGTACATCCTACGTCCGGCTGCTGCGCAATGGCAATGTCATCCTGGATGATGCCGCCCACAGCGGGGCCTTGCCAGATTGCCTAAGTGCTGCGGGTACTTACACCTATCGGCTTGAGGCGAGTGGCAATGGACAAACCAAATCAGCGGAACAAAAGGTAACGGTTAATGCAGCTCCACAACCAACTGCCACACCTAATCCACTGATAAACATCCAGTGGCGGCTCACAAATCTGAATGGCACGCCACCAACCAGTACTATAACCACGGTTTTTGATAATAGTGGACATGTTTCTGGTAATGATGGCTGCAACAGCTA
>JACSSI010000431.1 GCA_014879345.1 Anaerolineae bacterium
TATTCCGGTAATCCCCTCTCCCCAGCCCTCTCCCCAAAGGGGCGAGGGAGCCAGCGTCGGCGGCTGAGCTTGTCGAAGTCCTCTCCCTTTGGGGGAGGGTTAGGGTGGGGGTAAGTGGTAGTGATGCGTTACCGAAATAAATTATTAATCTGCAACAGTGGTCATGATGACTTTAGTTATCACGACGAACATGTTTACGAACGGTTCCTTGGTAGATATTCGTTATGATTAACCCGATGCACTGAAAAAAGATACAATATTTGTCATGATTTCGAGCATACAAAACCCCACTGTTAAATTCGTGCGCCGCTTACAAGCGGAAAAACGATTCCGTCGGCGTGAAGCTGCCTTTGTGGTAGAAGGCACACGCTGGCTCCAGGAATTAATCAATCAGGCGCACCCGTTACAATTTGTTTTTTATACAGATGATTGGCAAAAAAACAACAATCATCTGGATATTCTACAACAAGTAACAGTCTCCGCACAGGTCGTGAGCGATGAGGTGATGGCGGCGATGAGCGACACGGAAACGCCGCCTGGCGTGCTGTGCGTGGGCCAGGTTGCGCCATTGCCCTTGCCGGATCAGCCCAGCTTTTTGCTCATTTTGGACAGTGTGACGACGCCTGGCAATTTAGGCACGATGCTGCGTTCGGCAGCGGCGGCCGGTGTGGATGGGGTGCTGCTGACTCCGGGATGTGTGGATGCTTACAATCCGAAGGTGCTGCGCGGCAGTATGGGCGCTCATTTGCGCTTGCCTGTGCATGAAGTGGAGTGGGCAGAAATTGAGGAGATTGTGGGACAGATGGCTGTGTGGTTAACGGCCGTTTCTAATGCCACCGATTACACCACTATCAACTGGACACAGCCGTCTGCTGTTATCATTGGTAACGAGGCCAGAGGGGTGGGGGATGAAGCAGAGAGGCTGGCAAACGGCCGTTTAACCATCCCCATGCACCGCGATACCGAGTCACTCAATGCAGCCACAGCGGCGGCGGTTGTGTTATTTGAAGCCGCACGACAGCGGAGAAAACAGTTAACAGCCAACAGTATGTGATAACACGACAAACTGACCACTGACTGCCTACTATCTCATCCGTGGTTTGATTTCGATGCGGAATGTGGCTGGCTTGTTTTCGCTGGGGGCTGTTTTGTAGATGAAGGTGCGGCGGCATTCTGAGCAACTGCCATCATAGTGCAAATCGTTTGCTTCAATGCGATTGCCGTATGATTTCAAGACGAGATCATACATCTCCAGGCTCCAGGTTAAGGAGAGCCAGCCGCCTTTTGATTCAGAAACGGCCGTTTCCAAATCATCCAGTCCATTTAATGCCCGGTAGCCGGTGAGGAAATAACCACAGCGGCCACAAGGTGCGAAATAGGAGATCACATTTGCCGTCGTCAAGCCATCGCGGCGTGGTTTTCTCGGTTTTTGCGGTTTGGGGGGAGGTGGCGGTGGCGTTTCTGCGACTGGCTCCTCTGGTGCTTTCTCGCCATCTGAGTCTTCTTCGATTGCTTCTGCATGTGGGGTTTCAGCTTCAGGTTGTGGGGCATCGTCGCTGGTTTTGTTTTCAGCAGGTGCTTCATCTTCCTCAGAAACAGGTTCCGGTTCGTCAACTGCGTTGGTTAAATCTTCAAGCGCTTCTGAATCAGCTTCCGCTTGATCCGCAAAAACAGCTTCCAATTCAATAGCAGCTTCTGCGGGTGTCTCGAAGACCTCTTCCTCTTCGGGATTGGCTTCTATCCACGCTTCCCACCCATCGTCATCCTCTTCTACGATGGCATCAAACTCAGGCACAACGGCCGTTCCATCAAATTCTGAGGTTTCCAGAACAGGGTCTGGTTGGGGTGGTGCTGTTTCATTTTCTGGCTCGTCGTTGCCAGCCTGGTTGACAATTTCATTTTCTGAAGACATGAAGTTAAAATCCAAATCGAGTAAGGAGCTTCATTCAGCAAAGCTCGTATCTTTTAAAGTTAAAGTAAGTACAGGATTCTAAACGGCTTGTTGTTTCTGTCAACCCAAACGTGAACTATGGATATAGCAAGTAAGCGTGAAGTGTAGACCTCCGAGGTTTTTAAAACCTCGGAGGTCTCTCACGGTGAACTATGGATATTCGTTCGATAACCCTTTTTTCTGAATGGCAGCATCGACCTGACAACCTGGTGCCATTTTTGGCAGCGGCGCGTGAAGCCTTTGCCTATCCGGTGCAGTCTGCGCGCCTCGCCTTGCCGCCCTTTCCTGACTGGTTCCCATCCAGCCAGACTAAGGCGGTATATGCCTTCAGCGTGCAAGTGAGTGAACAAATGCGTGCCGCCGGGGTTGATTACATCAGCCTGGGTCCCGTTCAGCTTGATCATGATGCAAACTGGCTGACTGCGCTGCCCGCCATCATCAGCAGTGCCGACAATTTATTTGCCACTGCCGAGATTGCTGACGTAAACGGCCGTTTAGCCCCCGCACGTGCTTTTCAACTGGCAGCCATCATCAAACAAGTCAGCACCATCCACGACAATGGCTTTGGCAACCTCTATCTGACTGCGCTGGCTTGTTGTCCGCCCGGTTCTCCCTTTTTCCCCGTGGCTTACCATCGTGGCGGCGACCCTTCGTTTGCCATTGCTGTGGAATCGGCGGACCTGGCGTTAACGGCCGTTCAGCAAAGCCAATCCCTCGCCGAAGCCCGCGCCAATCTCATCACCGCCATCGAAAACGCCGCTCAAACCATCAGCCAAACGGCACAAAAGCTGGCCGAAAAGTTCGGTATTCCCTTCGGCGGCATCGACTTTTCCCTGGCGCCATTCCCCACCGATGACAAAAGCTTGGGTGGGGCGTTGGAAGCGTTGGGACTGCCCCACATCGGCAGCGCGGGCAGTTTGTTTGCGGCGGGTTTTGTCACTGAGGCCATCGACCGCGCCCAGTTTCTCCGCTGCGGTTTTTCTGGCCTGATGCTGCCCGTTTTGGAAGACAGTGTCTTAGCCCGACGCGCGGCGCAGGGCGTGTTGACGGTGCAAGATTTGTTGAGTTACTCGGCGGTGTGCGGCGTTGGTCTGGACACCGTACCGCTGCCCGGCGATATTGCTCCAGAAACGCTGGCTGGTATTTTGCTCGACGTGGCGATGCTTGCCAGCCGCTTGCGCAAACCGCTGACGGCGCGGTTGATGCCCCTGCCTGGGCTGAAAGCGGGTGATCCCGTTGCCTTTGATTTTCCTTATTTTGCCAACAGTGCGGTCATGAACAGCGGCGAACGGGGGCCACGCGGCCTCATTGCCCAATCCGCTTTACTGGACATTCAGCCCATAACCCGTAAAATTTGAGCCATGTCAGAACAAATACCTGAAAACAGTGGCACACGTCAGCTTAAACAACTCTTGGCGGCCTGGAAAACGGCCGTTTCCGGTACCAATCATCCCCAACCCCCAGCGTATGAGGGCGCGGACATCGCCATCACCCGGCTCACCGAAAAAACCGGAGAGGTCATTCCGGGAGCCTGTTTTGTGGCGCGGGTGCGCGAGACCAGCGACGGGCATCCCTACATCGGAAAAGCGGTTGAACTGGGCGCGACGATGATTTTGGCACAACGGCCGTTAGCCGACCTGAACCTCACCCTGCCCGACAACATCGTCTACCTGCAAGTGGCAGACACCGCCGAAACAACGGCCTGGTTGGCCGCCGCTTGGGAAGATTTCCCCAGCCGCCACCTCGTCATGATTGGTGTCACCGGCACGGATGGCAAAACCACCACCAGCAGCATTATCCACCACGTTTTGAAATCGGCGGGGCTGCAAGTGGGGCTGCTCAGTACCATCAAAGCGATAATTGGCGACAAAGAAGAGCCGCTGGCACTGCACGTCACCACGCCGGAAGCGCCAGTCGTACAGCACCAACTACGGCGCATGGTCGAGGCTGGCATGACTCACTGCATTTTAGAATCGACCTCGCATGGGCTGGCACAGCATCGCGTCTCTGCCGTCGATTTTGACATTGCTGTCGTCACCAACATCAGCCATGAACACCTGGACTATCATGGCTCGCCAGAAAATTATTTTGCCGCCAAAGCGCGTTTGTTCCACTATCTCAATTTAGACGACTGGGCCTTGTCTACTAAAAATGAAAGCAAGAAGAGGGTGCGGAAAACGGCCGTTCTCAATGCCGACGACAAATCCTACCCCAAATTGCTCGAAATCGGCGCACCCTGTCAAGTTTCCTACGGCCTGGTCAAACCCGCCAATGTCACCGCCGACGACATCGCCTACACCAAAAATCAAACCTGGTTCGAGCTTCATTTCTCTGAACCACTGGGTCTCGCTTATGGGCAGCCGCAGTCGCCCAAAATGGAATTCGCTGTTCCTGGTTACAGCTACCTGCTGGGTGAATTTAACCTCTACAATACGCTGGCGGCCGTTTCTGTGGCGCGAGTGCTTGATATTTCGCCAGAAGCAATTCAGGAAGCGCTCAAAAACATCTTCAACGTCAAAGGGCGCATGGAACGGGTGACGGGCTGGCATGATTTCATCGTCGTCATTGATTTTGCCCACACCCCCAATTCACTCAAAAACGCCATTGATACCGGGCGCAAAATGGTCAAGGAAAATAAAGGACGGGTCATCACCGTCTTTGGCAGCGCGGGCAAACGGGATGTGGAAAAGCGGCGGCTAATGCCTGAAATCTCTGCCCGCTACGCCGATCTCACCATTCTCACCGCCGAAGACCCGCGCACAGAATCCCTGGACGATATTCTGGAAACGATGGCGGCTGGCTGTTTGAGCAAGGGTGGCGTGGAAGGCGAAACTTTTTGGCGCATCCCGGATCGAGGTCAAGCCATTTATTTTGCGTTGAGCATAGCTCAAGAAAAAGACATCGTTATGGTTTGTGGCAAAGGGCATGAACAATCCATGTGCTTCGGCACGACCGAATATCCCTGGGATGAACGGCAGGCGCTGCACGCCGCCCTCAAAGCACTCCATGCCGGTGAGCCAATGCCCGATTTGGGCTTGCCTACCGGAAGCGAGTGGCAAAGTGGCAAAGTGGCAGAGTAACCAACTCTCCTTGCCACCTGCAACTCTGCAACTTTGTACCCTTGC
>JACSSI010000432.1 GCA_014879345.1 Anaerolineae bacterium
GCAATTGTGGCCGCTGTGCCATTGCCCGGGCGGGAAAGGATAATATGACCTGGCTCTCTCCTACAGTTGCACCGCTGATGGCGTATCGTAATCGCCGTCTTTGCCACATTATTACGCAAGCTGGTCAGGTTATTGCCCCCACACACTTTGTGCAAACGGTCTACGAGCAAATGGGCGTTCCCACCGAGAACGTGATGGTTGTGCCGCACGGCATTGAGGTTCCGCATCAAAAAATCGAGGCAATTCTGGCAAAACGGCCGTTTCCCCCAAAAAACACCCTCCGCATCGGCTACATTGGCAGCATTGCCCAGCAAAAAGGCGTTCACAACCTGATCGCAGCGGTAAACCAGTTGCCAAAAGAAGGGGTAAAGTTAACCATTTACGGTGGCCTGGACGACTTTCCTGAGTATGTTGCCCAGATCAAAGCCAGCGCCCAGCATCCTGGCATTCACTTTGCCGGGCGGATTCCCCGCGAGGAAATATGGGATGCCTTTGCCAGCTTCGATGTGGTGGTCATGCCCACATTATGGTACGAAGCCTCACCGCTCACCATTCAGGAGGCATTTGCTGTCAAAACCCCCATCATTGCTTCCCGTATTGGCGCAATGCCTGAAAAGATAACGGATGGTGTTGACGGCTTGCTTGTGCCGCCAGGCGATGTGGCTGCTTTGCATACTGCCTTGCTCTCGCTAAAAGAAAATCCAGCCCGTTTAGCACAACTACGTGCCGGGATTCAACCTGTCTACACAATGACTGAACAAGTGAAAGATATTATTGATGTTTACAGAAAGTATGTGATAAAAGTTGGCACAGAAAAACCAGCGTAGCAGCAGGTTGTGTTAAAACGCTGCATTCCCCAAAAAAATGCAATCAAGTTATAATGACGAGTGGCATTTCACAAATAGCCAATACATGTTGGGCAGAAACTTAAACAATTCATCTGAAAGTGCTCGGGTTACTAGGCACATCGTGGCATTACCTTTACAATGCCACCCTAACAAACAGGAACGGGAGAAATAGGTACAGATCCCAACTTCTTGAAACAACAAAGGTAAAAAACAATGACTTCGGAATTAAATGACGTGCCACAGCAAACTGGCGGGGCGCGTCTGTACGACACAAACGTAGCACAAACCTGGCAGGAAAAATGGCAGGAACTGGTACATTACCGTTCCTTGTTGAAAAACTCGGTGATACGTGATGTGAAAGTGCGTTATAAAAACTCTTTTTTGGGTATTTTATGGAGTTTGCTCAATCCATTGCTCATGATGGTCGTTTACACGGTCTTGTTTACCATTCTGATACCGAATAATTCGATTCGCATGTACCCGATTTTTATTCTGGTGGCGCTCATTCCCTGGCAATTTTTCTCGGGGTCACTCATGGGTGGGGCTGTTTCTATTACTTCCAACGCATCATTGGTACGCAAAGTGTATTTCCCGCGTATTATGCTGCCAACCTCCGTATTGTTGTCCAACTTGGTTAATTTTTTACTCGCTTTTTCTGTGTTGCTTGTGCTTTTATTCGGATTTGGTATTGGCTTGACCATTCACGCCTTATGGGTGCCACCCATTTTGTTGACACAGCTCATTTTTATGTTGGGGCTGATGATGCTTTTAGGAACAGTCCATGTTTTTTATCGAGATGTGGTCATGGTCTTGGATGTTGTCATATTGGCCTGGTTTTTTCTGACACCTATTTTTTATCCCTTTGAACGCTTAGGTGAATCTGCCACTATTATGGGAATTACGTTCAGTCCGGCGGTTGTGATGCGCTGGCTGAATCCCATGGCCTCTATTATTGATGGGTATCGTACTGTATTGTGGGGTACTGAGAACAGCAATGGGCCGGTTAGTATGGATCCCTCTTATTTACTGCGTACTTTTGTAACGGCCGTTATCGTTTTTGTTATTGGCTATTTTGTCTTCCAACGATACGAGCAAAGCTTCGCTGAAAAACTGTAACTTATGCAACGTCATTCCTCCTTCAAGCCAGCTGATTTCTGGCCTCTCTTTTTCGTCGTCATTATCCTGCTTCTTGCTGCTTGTGGCAGCGCCGCCCCCCAACCTACACCTACCACTGCATCGCTGGCCGTTGTAAAACGGCCGTCTGTCACCCCTACCGCACTGGCTCCTACCGACACAGCCGAACCCACCAACACCCCGCGCCCTACCAGCGATGACCCCGATGCCACGCAAGAACCAGAAGCCACGCCTACTTCCACGCCGACAGCAGAACCAAGCGTTACCGCTTCGCCTACCAGTCGCCCTGTGTTTGACCCTACCCTGGATGCCACGGTAGCAGTTGGTTATTTGCGTGAAGGCGAACCAACACCGGCTGTACCCATCCCAACGGCCGTTCCCACATTTGAAATCCCCAAAGGCACCACCAACATCCTGCTGCTTGGCAGCGATGACCCCATCGACAACGCTGATGCGGGGCGCACAGACACCATGATGATCGTCACCATCAACCCGGAAGGTCCCACCGCCTCCATGATCTCCTTGCCGCGTGATCTCTACGTCTACATCCCAGGCTTCACCATGAATCGGCTCAACACCGCCATGAGCCGGGGCGATACCATTGATTATCCAGGCGGCGGCATCGGCATGTTGGAACAGACCATCCTCTACAACTTTGGTATTCCCATCCACTACTATGCTCAAGTCGATTTCCAGGGTTTCCAGGACATCGTAGATGCCATGGGCGGCGTGGATTTAGCCGTGAGCTGCGAACGGAGTGATTGGCGGCTTAAATCACCCGAGCTTTATGTTGAAGACCCTGATAACTGGGAAGTATTTACGCTGGAACCGGGGGTTCATCACATGGATGGCGATTTGGCCCTCTGGTATGCTCGCAGCCGTTTGCTCGACCCCTTATCTGACTGGGGGCGCAGCCGTCGGCAGCAGCAGCTTTTGCGTGCGATGTTTAATCAGGGACTGGATTTAGGCCTTCTTTCAGAGCTGCCTACCTTGTGGAATACTTACAGGAATACCGTCGATACGGATATGGACATCGGTAAAATGCTGCAACTCGCTACATTGGCTCCCGCAGTCCGTGAAAATGGCATCCAGAATCTTTACCTGGCTGGAAAAACAGAATCGTTAGTAACACCAGGTGGTGCGGCTGTGCAAATTCCAAAATGGGAGGGGCAGGGCATGATGGCAGAAACATTCCAGCAGCTATTCCAGCCGCCTGCGCTTAACCGGGCAGCCCGTCCGCCAATTACCGTTGAAATCATCAACGCCACTGGTAATCCCGATATGGGGCTGTTGGCGGCCGATAATTTGTCCTGGTTTGGTTTTGCGCCTGTCTTCGGCAGTGCAACTGACGAGACTGTTGAAAACACCCAAATTAGCTATTACAAGCCTAACTTCAAAGAGTCTTACGATTGGCTGATTGCTTGGATTTTCGATGAGAAAACCGCCGAAATAGAACTCGCCTCAGACGACGACTACGAGTATGATTACCGTGTCGTGTTGGGTGAAGATTATGATCCCTGCCGACCACAGTTATACGCCCCACAACCAGATGAGTAACAGGTAAAGCCAAACGGCCGTTACCCGATCAAATAGTTTCATAAAGCGTTAGCCTTACAGGAGAATTCGCCATGACGACCCTCATCAATAATAAGCGCGAAATTCGTGGTTGGATGATGTATGATTGGGCTAATTCTGCCTTCTCAACCACTGTCGTCACCGCCTTGCTTGGCCCCTATGTACTGTCCTTGGCGCATTCCAGCGGTGCGCCCATTATGCTGGGCAGCATCGAAATCGAACCCGCCTCCATTTTCCCCTTCAGTGCCTCGCTCTCCGTTTTGCTGCAAGTCATCCTGCTTCCCATTCTCGGCACCATCGCCGACTACACCAACTTAAAAAAGAAGATGCTGCTAGCATTTGCCTACACAGGCGCGATTGCCACTATACTGCTCTTCTTTATGCAGGTTGATATGCCAGTTTTGGGGACAAATGGCGCGATATTGACGGGCAGCTTGTTATTCATCACTGCCAATCTCTGTTTTGGAGCAGCCATCGTTTCCTACAATGGCTTTCTGCCCGACATCGCCTCCCCCGACCAAAGAGACAAAGTAAGTTCTCAAGGCTGGGCGATGGGGTATTTGGGTGGCGGTTTGCTGCTGCTTATCAATTTAGGCTTGATCACATTGATGGATGATACAGGTTTGGCGGTACGCATTAGCCTGGCGAGCGCCGGTGTGTGGTGGTTGGTGTTTACCTACCTCTTTCCGCAAAAACGTCTTGTCCAGCGAGACCCGGCACGGACGCTGCCTGAAGGCACGAACTTGCTCTCTCATGGTATCCAGCAGATTTTGAAAACGCTGAAGGAAATGTGGCATAAATATCCCAATACCTTGCGTTACCTGGTCGCCTATCTCATCTACAACGACGGCATCCAAACGGTGATTGTGGTGTCCACAGCGTTTGCTGCTGAAGAGCTGGGGGTTGAAACACAATCGCTGCTGTTGCTGGTGCTGATGATTCAATTTGTAGCGTTTGGGGGGGCGTTGCTATTTGGCTGGCTGGCGGGGCGTATGGGCGCCAAGCGGGCCATTATTGTCAGCCTTGTCATTTGGTCTGGTGTCGTGATTTTTGCGTTTGCGTTTTTGTATACGGAAGTGCAATTGTTCATACTAGGCTTTGTATTGGCAATTGTCCTGGGTGGTTCACAAGCGTTAAGTCGTTCTCTGTTCTCGCAAATGATTCCGGCCGAGCAAGAATCTGAATATTTTGGCTTTTATGAAATCAGCGAACGGGGGACATCCTGGATTGGCCCTATGGCGTTTGCTTTGGCGGTGCAGTTGACTGGTTCGCAACGCATTGCCATCGGCCTGCTCATTGTCTTTTTCGTGGTTGGTCTAATTCTGTTGAGCCGTGTCAACGTGAAACAAGCGATGCTTGATTCTGGCAATGACCCAACTGGCGTTATTCTTTAAAATTGGTTTGTAACTCAAGTTGCCACTATGAACTCAATTTCCAACTGTCATTCTGAACGCAGTGAAGAATCCCAATATTATGGCTCAATTATTGCCGTAGGGATGCTTCG
>JACSSI010000433.1 GCA_014879345.1 Anaerolineae bacterium
CCCCCTTGAACAATAACCCATGCTTGTAATGCCAATGGCTTTGCGCCATGTCATACCGGATCAACGCCGAAGACGCAATCCGTTGCGACCAGGGTAACTCAGTGGGAAGATCTGATGGTTGATTCATAAGGAGGGTGTGCATATCTGACTCTCTGAAAAAGCGAGTAGGTGAGAGAGCGTGCCTCACCTACTCACTGCTTGTCAACTTATATCAGCACTAATCCATTAAACCGGCATCTTGTAATGTCTGAGTCGCTTGCGCTTCCCACTCTGCTGCCCCAAGGCTGTCTAGCCCAGCCAGGAACTCTGCCCAACTATCTTCGTTCAATTCTTTCTGACCGAGGATAAATTGGATCAACCCTTCCGTATAAAAACGTTCAAAGTCTGCTGCATTATCAAGAGGAAGAATGATTTGCGAGGCCTGACCATCAACCCAGGGTTGCGCCTGGAAAAAACTAAGGAAATCCATGGGGTATATGGTCAATTCGTCGCTCAATTCATAAACTGGATAGCGTGCCCGCAGCTCAGCCTCATTGTTGTAGAAAACCATGCCACGCAGTTGTGTGGGTGGCTGCATAGCCTGGGCATTGTAGGCCAGATCTGGGTCAGGAATACCATCAGCAGTAAGGTCACCATACTCATTAATCGTATAGTTGACCCCTTCTTCACCGAAGCCCATAATCCAATAACCGTCTGTAGCCATCCACTCCAACAGCTCGGCAATTTTGTCCTGCTTGCCCTCATTGGCTGCATTTTGCGACACACCATAGATGCTGCCGCCGCCGTTATACACACCGAGCCAGGCATCCCCATAGGGGCCTTCTGGTGACGGAACTGGAACCCAGCGACCATCAGGTTGATTCTCGAAGAATGGCGTATAGTTCGATTTATTTGTCAGCGCGGCAAAGTCTTCCATCATGATGCCATACTTGTTTTGTTTCCAGCGAGCACGGAACTCATCTTTGGTCAAGGTAGGCCAATCAGGATCAACCACACCTGCTTCTACCATTTGATTCAAGAAAGCGACAGCTTCAGGATACTTTGGATTGCGCACATTCAGGCCAAAGTTTTCCGGGTGGTGGAAAGCCCACAGCCCAGGCACATCATAGGCACCCAAAATTTCATCAAAGCGATAACCCAAACCTTGCCCATCAATGAACACACCATAGCCAAAGGTATCATCCACACCATTGCCATCTGGGTCTTGTTCTGTAAACGCAACTGCCACATCAAAGAGTTCGTCAAGAGTTGTGGGCATTTCCAGTCCCAGGTTGTCCAGCCAATCCTGGCGGATGACCAATCCGGAACGGTTGGGGATAGATGGGGGTTGCGCTAGCCCATATTGCACGCCATTAATCTTCATCAGTTCATTTGCCTGCGGATCGTTGTAGTGCAATTTAGTACGTTCTGGCATCAATGGGAACATATCATCGACCGGAGCCAACAAACCTAATTCAGCCAGGCGGAAGAGCGTGCCCCGCGAGTCATTGCTGGCGCTGGCCATTTGCATGAGATCTGGCAAATCATTGGCCGCCGCGGCTGCATTCAATTTGGCTTCCCCATCAGGGCCAGGTGGAATAAGGACAACGTTCAGATCAATACCCAATTCGTCCCGAACCATATCATAGACAACCCAGTCATCAGGGGGCGGGCCAGCTTCCGTGACGCTTGCCATGACCCAAATGTCGAGTTCTGTTGGTACAGCATTGGCGGTGGCTTCAGCGTTTGCTGCAACTTCTTCCGCAGCGGCGGCAGCTTCAGCGGCAGCCGCTGCTTCGGATTCAGCATCAGTTACGGCCCCTTGTGCCTCTTCTAATGCTGCTTGGGCGTCTGCCAATTGGGCTTCTAACGCTGCCTGGGCGTCGGCATCACCGGCAGCTGCGTCTTCTAAAGCAGCCATGGCGGCATCGGCCGTTGCTTTTGCATTTGCAGCTTCACTTTTAGCGGCATCTAAAGCAGCCGTATCCACTTCGGCTGGGGGTGCCGTAGTGCAGGCTGTAAAAGCCATAACAAACAGGACTAACACAAGCAATATAAATTGGTTCTTAAACTTTTTACCCTTCATTTCTGTTCTCCTTAAGTTTATTGAAACATAATAGAAATTGATCTGATTTCGGTACAAACCGTATCGAAATGACCCTAAAACACAATTTATTCTTTTACTCTTTTACGCCACCAACCAATGACCCTTTGGTGAAATAGCGCTGAATCCAGGGGTAAACCAGGAGCATGGGCAGCATGGTAATGAGGACGGCTGCTGACTTCAATGCATCAACATGCGTGCTGCTGAATGCATTAAATTCTACGTATTCATTGAAACTGGCTGATATTAGGATGTTGCGTAGCAAAACGGGCAGTGGCATTAAATCGTTGTCATTGAGATAAAGAATGGGTGTAAAAAATTCGTTCCAGAAGTAAACAGCATAAAACAAGCCGATTGTTAATATGATGGGTTTGGAAAGCGGCAAAATAATTCTCATCAGCACCTGGAACTCATTGGCACCATCCATACGTGCTGCCTCTTTAAGTTCAATCGGTAATTCTTGAAAGAAGCTCATCATAATCAATGTATTCCATACACTGACGGCGGGTGGCAAAATGACAGCAAGAAAGTTGTTTTGTAGGCCCAATTTAGTCACCAACAAATAGGTTGGGATCAGACCGGGATTGAATAAGAAGGTGAATAAAATAAACATCACAAGCAGACCTCGACCAGGCAGCCTGGTGTTTGATAAACCATAAGCCAAAGGCACTGTCAGGAGTAAACTGATTAGGGTACCGCCTAAAGTAATGATGGTGCTGTTCATAATAGAGCGCGGAAATAATGGGTGTGATAGCAGCTGCTTAAATGCCTCAATTGTCCAATCAGTTGGAGCCAAGAAAAATGGCACGCCTCGCTGCGTGTATATATCTAGTGGCGTCATTGACGTGATCAAAACACGCCAAAGCGGAATCATAATAATCAGTAGAACGATAAAGAGAAAGATTGCTAAGAAAGTTTGATAAGCAACGACATCACGGGTTTTATTTTTTAACATGGGGGTTTCTCCTAGAATAGACCTTGGCCGGTAATTTGCTTCGCCGCTTTATTAGCTGTCAGAATGAGGATTAGCCCGAAAACGCCTTTGAACAGACCAACGGCCGTTGCCAGACTAAATTGAAATTGCAAAATACCTTGCCGATAAACCCAGGTATCGATAATGTCACCAACGCTGTAAACAGGTACTGAGTAGAGAACAAAAATCTGGTTAAACCCAGCATCCAGAATGTGGCCTAAACGCAGCAGTGTTACCATCACGATGACTGACATGATGCCAGGAATAGAAATATGCCAAATCCGCTGGAAATTATTGGCGCCATCAACTGTTGCTGCTTCATATAAATGAGGGCTGATGGATAGCAGTGCAGCCAGATAAAGGATGGTGCTCCACCCGGTTTCTTTCCACATGTCAGACAAGACCACCACGGCGCGAAACCATTCGGGTGAAGTCAAAAAAGCTATGGGTTCACCCCCCAATGCTTTAATAACTGAATTAATCAGGCCATTGTTTGGCGAGAGGAGCATAAGCAGCACCCCAAACATGATGACCCAGGATAAAAAGTGGGGCAGATAGACAACCGTTTGCACAAAGGTGCGATACCGTTTAAGCAGTATCTCATGCAGCGCCAAGGCCAAGATGACGGCCAGTGGCAATCCCAAAATCAATTTAGCAAGACTAAAGAAGATGGTGTTGGTCAGGAGTTGGTTGAAGTAAAAGGAGTCAATGAATGTTTTGAAATGTTCGAATCCCACCCATGGGCTTCCCCAAACCCCTAACAGTGGCTTAAAATCTTTGAAGGCGATCTGGGCGTTCCACAGGGGTACATATTTGAAAACAAAAAAATAGATGAGCGTAGGAAGCATGAGCAAGTAGAGCGCACGATGTCGCTTCATGGTTTTAAGCGTTAGTCTGAAACGTGAGCTTTTGCGCGGAGTCATTTTTTTCTCTGTGGTTACTGAATCTAATTCCTTGGAGACAGATTTATTTGCCTGAGTTGCCATTCTTTTTCTCCTCAAATTTAACGAATGTTATTGCTGATATTCCTTATGCGCATACCAGCATAGCAGGCTTGTGAAAAGCTGATAACAAAACATTCGTACTTCATTATTCTAACAAGAGTGAGTTGGACATTGACGAACAGGGGTTGGACAAAAACGTCAGAAGAGGGGGCGGAGAACGCAGAGAAAACCCTTCGGCAGGCTCAGGATAAAATCTGCATTATCTACGAAATCTGCGGATAACTATTTTCATTTATCGTGGCTTCGGCGAAAGTTCAGCCGAATGGTGCGCCCCGATCATGGGGAACTCAAATCAAACGCTTTTATAAACGACAATGGGGCAAAACGGCCGTTTCCAATCTACGCCATTCCGCCCCATAAATCATAAAATTCAAGAGTCTACTCACCCAGACCTGACAGGTCTCAAGTCATTCATATTAACTGTGATGATACACATCCCAGCCCAGATAATAATCCAGCGCCTCTTCTAACACATCCGCCACATGAGCATCCGTCATAGCACAGTGATGGGCGAAACCGTTCTTGGTGACGTAGCGCATCAGTCTTTGCAAATCTGGCACTTCCGCCACGGCGCTGTTGCCGGGAATTCGGGACAAATAGTCATCAGTAAGGCTGCCTTCGCCGTAGTATGCTTTGATGATACCTTTGCGATCATCGGTATCAATGCGGGCGTAGGTGAGAGGCCCGGCGGGAGAACGCGCATCCGTCGCGCCCCATGTATTTTCCGGCCCCAACGTCGTCCCCAGCACCTCGGCCGTGCTGATGCGGATGTCTTTAACCAAACTCTTGGCCCAGTTGCCGCAGTGGAAGTAGATACATTTGTTGGGGTCATTGTCGTAATTGTTGTTCCAGTCTACCAGAGCAGACGGTCTGTTGCTGGCGAGTGTGAGTGCATACATAGAGACAGTACCAGCGATGTCGGTTTCGCAGGCGCTGGGCATCAGTTCATCGCTCATCATGCTCATCAGGGTACACACGTTGACGCCATAA
>JACSSI010000434.1 GCA_014879345.1 Anaerolineae bacterium
CCCCCTCTATACCCGCTTCATAACTTCTTCACATCTTCAGCCTAAACTACCGATGAAACATAGAAAACGTGGTGCGAGAGATATTAAAGAAAACAATATCTCTCGCATTGCGAATCACGAAGGAGTTTCATCATGTCCAAACCAATCCGCATCTCGCGACAAACCTTGTCGCGACAAACACGGCTCAACTGGCTCATCGACACGGCCGTTTTCAGCAGCGCCCTCGTCTCCATTCTCACAGGCGTCTACTTTTTAGCATTTCCCATCGGCGGTTATCAAGGCGGGCGCAATCCGCTGTATGGTGTCGTCATCCTGTTCCAACGCGCCACCTGGAGCGACTGGCATGTGTGGGGCGGCGTTTTGATGATTCTGGCCGTTATCATTCACTTCAGCATCCATTGGCAGTGGGTGAAGCTGATGACGCGGCGCATGGGTAACGCGGTGCGTGGTCAGGGCAGCAATTTATCACGCGGGGCGAAGGTGAATCTGGCGGTGGATGGGCTGATTGGGCTGGGTTTTCTGGTAACGGCCGTTTCCGGCATCTATTTCCTCTTCATCCCCACCGGCTACAACGGCGGTCGCACCGCAGGCTGGGAACCCACCTTCCTGTTCAGCCGCCTCACCTGGGACTTGCTCCACACCTGGGGCGCGGTCGTGATGATTGTGGCGGCACTGCTTCACTTTGCCATCCATTGGCGCTGGGTCGTCAACGTCACCCGCCGCTTTTTTCTTTCGTTACGTTCGCAGCAAACGAAGGTACAAACAAATTAAAAAAAATCGCGGAGGGACAGAGAGCGCAGAGAAAACCTCCGCGTCCTCTGCCTCTCCGCGGTTAAAAATAGGAGAAACAACCATGATGAAAAAAATAGCAATCGGTCTCATTTTTACACTTATCGTCGGGGTTCTGGTTGTTGGCGCGGCCAATCGCACCAGCGCCAAGACAGCCCAATACAATCCAGCAGAAACCGCTGCTCAAACAGGTAATGGCGGCGGTCAAAACAGTGACGGCGAACGGCAGTATGCCAATCAGCATGAACCGCTTTACATAGAAAAAGAACAGACTGGGCAGGGTGGACAAGGGCAGGGGACGGGAAACGGCCGTTCCACAACCACCACCGACGATCAGACAGCGACAACACCTCTGGGGGGTCAGGGGCAAGGCAATGTGGCTGGTAACGGACAAGGTAACGGCGCTCAAAACCAGGACGCCGACCGCTACGGCAATCCCGAAGCGCCCACCAGCCATGACGAAATAATCACCTATCAAGGCACGATTAGCACTGCTCCCACCGCCGGTGTGGAACTGGTCATCAGCACTGCCGAAGGGGATGTGGTGATTGGCACTGGCCCCAGCTATTGGCTGGAAGCCAACATCATCCTGGCAGCGGGTGACAACATCAGCGTCACCGGCTTCTGGGAAGAAGGCGAATTCAAAGCCACCAGCCTTACCCGCACCAGCGATAACCTCACCGTCACCCTCCGCGACGAATTGGGACGCCCCATGTGGAGCGGCAGTGTGCGCAACAGCGCCAACGGGCAGGGGCAGGGCAGGGGTCAGGGACAAGGCCAGGGAAACGGGAAAGGACAAGGTTAAAATCAGAAGGCAGAAAGCAAAAGGCAAAGGTACAGATAACGATTCTCTGCGCCTTTGCCTCTTGGCGTCTTTGCGTTAAAGTTTAAATCATGAGCCAATTAATCCTTGTGGTAGACGATGAACCAAAATTAGTCAGCGTGGTGCGCGGCTATTTAGAGCAGGCGGGATATGACGTGGTGGTGGCCGGAAACGGCCGTGAAGCCCTCTTTGCCGCTCGTGACCACCAACCCGACCTCATCATCCTCGACATGATGATGCCCGTCATGGATGGCTTGAGCTTCCTGCGCGAATATCAAAAGGAAGGCAGCGCCCCCATCATCGCCCTCACCGCCCGCGTCGATGAAACCGACAAAATCCTGGGACTGGAAATGGGCGCCGACGACTACATCACCAAGCCATTCAGTCCGCGCGAACTGACCGCTCGTGTCCGTGCCGTGTTACGCCGCGCTGGCGGTGCGTCACCAGAAAGCAAACTGTTACGCGCTGGTGATCTGCTTCTCGATGAAGACGCCCACATCGTCAAACTCAACAACAGCGAAATTGAACTAACGCCTATGGAATACAACTTGCTCCACACCCTCATGAGTCATCCTGGCCGCGCTTTTAGTCGCATGGAACTGCTGGAACACGCGCAAGGTTTTGCCTACGATGGCTACGAGCGCACCGTCGATGTCCACATCAAGAACCTACGCAAAAAAATCGAAGCAGACCCCAGCCAACCAGAATACGTGCTGACGGTTTTTGGCGTGGGCTACCGCTTTAAAGCGAGAGATAAGAGCGAGAGCTAGAGGCTTCCCTCTTGCTCTTGCTCAAACCTCTACCCTTCAATAATGAACCTACGCACCAAACTCACCCTCGCTTTTGTCCTCGTGGCCGTGGTGGCTGTGGGGCTGGTGGCTGTGTTGGCGAATCGGGCAACGGCCGTTGGCTTTCAGCAATATCTGGCGGCAGGCGAAACGGATCAACTGGCACAGGCTGCCAGCCAGTTAGCCACCTTTTACCAGCAGGAAGGCAGTTGGAACGGCGTCAACGCTGTCCTGCGTGACAGCGGCATTGGCCCAGACCCGGCGGGCGGCGGCTACTTTGTGCGTATTCTCGATGCGGCCGGCAATGATGTGGGGGGGCGCGGCGGCGGACAGGGTCGGAACGCTCTTGAATTTGAACCAGATTTTGCCCTTCCCATCCTGCTAAATGGGGCGCAAATAGGCACATTGCTGGCGGCAAAGTCTGGCGCGGGCGGCAGCCGGGCTGGTGAACAGTATTTGGCGCAGGTGAATCAGGCGATTTTGTGGGCGGGATTGATTGCCGTGTTTTTGGCGCTGCTGCTGGGCATCTTTTTGGCGCGGCGGCTGACACGGCCGTTATTCCAGTTAAATCGCGCCACACAAGCCGTTGCCGGGGGCGACTTGAGCCAGCGTGTCACCGTCGCCACCCACGATGAGGTGGGCGAGTTGGCCGACCATTTCAACGCCATGACGGCAGCCCTGCAAACGGCCGAAGTCCAACGGCAGCAGCTTCTCGCCGACACCGCCCACGACTTACGTACCCCCATCAGCATTATGCAAAGCCATCTGGAAGCGATGCTGGATGGTGTTTTCCCCACGACGCCGGAAAATCTGGGCATTGTCTATGAAGAAACCTTGCGTCTGGGTCGGCTGGTGGGCGATGTACGTACCTTATCGCTGGTGGAGGCGGGACAGTTACCGCTGGATAAACAAGCCGTTGACTTGACTGAGTTAGTGGCGCAAGCTGCCGCTTCTTTTGCCCCATTGGCTGAAGCCGATGGCATTCAACTGGTTACGAATTTGCAACCAACCCCGCCCGTACAAGCCGATCCGACCCGTATTCACCAGGTGCTGGCGAATCTCATTGCCAATGCGCTGCGTTATGCGCCGCAGGGAGCGCAAACGCCGCCGACTGTGTCATTAACTGTCTCTGCCCAAGATGAGCAAGTGAAGGTGCAAATTACAGATAATGGCCCCGGTCTCACGCCTGAGCAGCAAGCCTCAGTATTTGATCGGTTCTGGCGCTCAGATGCGGCACGAAGTCGGGAACAGGGTGGCTCGGGTCTGGGGTTGGCGATTGCCAAGGGCATTGTGGCCGCACACGGCGGGACGATTGGAGTGGAGAGTGAACCGGGTCAGGGCGCGACGTTCTGGTTTACCTTACCAAATGGGTAAATAACATTTCTCTAAATTCAGCTTGCCGGTTTTGAAAAATTCTCTATAGTGAAGGCTCAAAAAAGTTAAAGACCTGACAGGTTTATTACTGTATCTGGTTGCAAAGGCATTTTTGCATGGCAAACCATATCTACAGAGATGTATGATCGTCAACCTGTCAGGTCTGCCCCTAAACGGAAAGTGGAGAATCGGTATGGAGAATACACTGCGTTTTCAAGAAACGGCAGATCAAGTTGGACAAAATCAGGTGTGGATGGGGTCGCCAACGGCCGTTTCCTTTGACGAAGCAGGCATGAAAGCGAAATTACTCAATTTGGCTGCGCCTTGTTATGTTGTGCGTGACAACAGTGGGCGCATCGGCATGGCAAACGAGACCAGCAGCGTGGGTGGCAATGGGGTGATGGAGCAGATGGAACTGTTAACGGCCGTTCCCCCCATCAGCATCCAACAACTCGGCGACCCCACCTTCCTGCAATGCTACGGCGTCGATTATGCTTACACCACCGGCGCGATGGCAAACGGCATCGCCTCTGAAGAACTGGTCATTGCTCTGGGCAAGGCCAACCTGCTTGGCTCCTTCGGCGCGGCTGGACTCGTGCCAGCTCGTGTACAATCCGCCATCCAACGCATCCAGGCAGAACTGCCTAACGGCCCCTACGCCTTCAACCTCATCCACAGTCCCAACGAAGAAAACCTGGAACGCAGCGCCGTCGAACTCTTCCTCAGCCACAACGTCAACGTGGTTGAAGCCTCCGCCTTCCTCGGCTTGACCCCCCACATCGTGCGCTATCGGGCGGCTGGACTGAGCCTGGATGCTGCCGGAGCCATCATCATCAAAAACAAAGTCATCGCCAAAATATCACGGCGCGAAGTGGCCGCACAGTTCATGACGCCCGCGCCCGCCAAATATTTGCAGGCCCTGGTGGCACAAGGATTGATCACCGCGCAGCAAGCCGAACTCGCTGCCCACGTCCCCATGGCCGACGACATCACCGTCGAAGCCGATTCCGGCGGCCACACCGACAACCGGCCACTGGTGTGTATGCTGCCCTCCATGATTGCCCTGCGCGACGAAATTCAGGCCAAATACAACTATGCCCAGCCCATTCGCGTGGGCGCGGCGGGCGGCATCAGCACGCCTGAATCCGCTTTGGCGGCTTTTATGATGGGCGCGGCCTACATCGTCACCGGTTCCGTCAATCAGGCATGTGTGGAAGCTGGCGCTTCTGACTACACCAAAAAGCTCCTCGCCGAGGCGGACATGGC
>JACSSI010000435.1 GCA_014879345.1 Anaerolineae bacterium
TGCCTTCGGGCTGGGCAGGCAAGGTGCCGTGCCAGGTTTCACGGTAAGACCAATTGAGTAGATCCCAGTTGATGGAGGAGGGGGTGAGGGGGAAAACGGCCGTTTCTGGTAAACTCATCACACAGTCAATCCGCTCAATCCGCTTCTCGATTTCCACTGTCACCGTCAGCACCGGAGCCTCAGCCGCTCCCGGTGCGTTGGGCGTCATACGATTCAAATGTGCCACACCTGAACAGATTGATCGCAAATAATCAGCCCGCCGTTCATCTGTGGTGAACCGACCAAAAATCGATTCATTCATCATGTGGTTCATACGCTTTCCAGAAGCCCAGACAAACGTACTGATTAGATGGCTCGGTGAGAAGTATAGTCTGTGGTTAAATCAAACATATTCGCTTCGTCTCCGTCAGTAAACTCTACTTCAATCACAGTACCGCCAGATTCACGCACAAGGGCGTTTAATAACCCTTTCCGTTCCACTTTCTTAACTTGAATGAACAAGGCCGAGCTGCCGTTTGGCATTTCGGCAGAGACCTCTTCAATTCGTTTATTGCTGATGCCCAAATCTACTTTCTTGGCAGCCCAGGCACCTATTGCCCCCCCCACTAAAACACCACCAACTGGACCGCCGAGCGCTGCACCGATCATAAACCCGAGTGCGCCGCCGGTGGCTATACCACGTCCAGCGGAAAATTTGGAGGCTTCATGTGCTTCCAATTTACCATTCTCATCCTTAACCACCACGGCAGAATCTTTCAAATCTACCAGATGTTCATCTTCCAGGGTATGAATGGCTTTCAAAACTTCACCAGCTTTTTCCATATGGTCAAAGGTCACAATTGCGATTGTACTTCCCATGATTTTTCTCCTTAGGTGATGGATTTATTCACTACCATCAATTCTATTCTTCACGAAAGCGGATAATTGTGCTGCTGTAGGGGAGCAGTTCGGGTAATGGTTGATAATTTTCTGCTCCGCCATTTTCATTTAGTGTTGGCGCGTGCGCTTCACCGTCTCCCATCAGCATAAGGGGTTTCATGGCTTCGCTCAAGCTCCCGGCGGGAATGGTTAAGTTATAGGTGTCAACCGGGTTACGGCCTAAATTGACGAGGACTAAGATGGTTTCTGCCCCATCCGCCCGCAAGAAGGCGTAGAGTGATGGGTTGTCTGTGGCAACGGCCGTCCAACTGCCACTACGCAATGCCGGATAGCTGTTACGCAAAGCAATAAGGCTTTGGTAATGATTGAGCAGCGAGCCTGGATCGGCGGCTTGTGCGGCAACATGCCGTTCTGGATAATCTTCAAAATAGGGCTGCCAGGGTTCGTTTGTAGAAAACCCACCATCAGCCGTCCACTGCATTGGCCGCCGGATGTTTTCGTCTGGTTTTTCACCCTGCATCCCAATCTCTTCGCCGTAATAGATGAATGGTACACCGGGCAAGGTGAGTTGAAGGGTGGCGGCGGTTTTGGCCTGCTCGTCGTTGATGAGGCGGGAGCGGGTGCGATTTTGGTCGTGGTTAGCCAGGAATGTGGCATATTGTCCAGCCGGATAGATTTCCGCAACTGTTTCCTGGGCGCGTTCTACATGAACTTTTCGTTCGCTAACTGCGCTTTCTAAAATGGCATCGGCCAGGGTGAATTCAAAAGCGAGGTCTACCTCATCCCCAATGTAAGGAACGATATCGTCTGATGTACTCCAAACTTCACCCACGGTGACAGCTTCAGGATTAACACCTTTCACATATGGGTAGAAATCTTGTTTCAGCCAGGTATGGGTCGCAGGCGTGTTTTCGATGATGCGTCCGTCTTCAATCAGGTGTTTGATGGCATCCAGGCGAAAGCCATCAGCTCCCATATCGTCTAGCCAAAAACGGATGATCTCTTGCATAACGGCCGTTACTTCAGGGTTTTCGTAGTTCAAATCCGGCATACCACCCCAAAAATAACCATAATAATAGGCATCGTTATCTTGATGCCAATAATTACCATCAGAGGTGGGTTCGTCTTGCCAAACGTACCAATCACGCTTTTCAGAAGCGGGATCACGGGATTCCTGGAACCAGGGATGTTGATCGGAGGTATGGTTCATCACCAAATCGACAATGACCCGGATGCCTCGGTCGTTGGCTTCGTCAACCAGCCGTTTGAAATCTTCATTGCTGCCATATTCGTCATCGACCTGATAATAATCAACGACATCATAGCCATGATAGCTGGGCGATTGCATGATGGGCATTAACCAGATTCCCGTTACACCTAAATCATCATCAGTATTGGGATCACCATCATTGAGATAGTCCAACTTTTCGATGAGACCGTTGATATCACCCACCCCATCCCCATCACTATCAGCAAAGCTGCGCACAAAAACTTCATAGAATACAGAATCATCCCACCAGGCAGGGTTGTCAATAGCTGGAGAAAAAAGACCGGGTTGGGTGGTGGGGGTAGGGGAAATTGAAGTGGTAGGGGAAGGAACGGCCGTTTCCCCCTCTATCACTTCAATCGTTGATACCACAGGTGTTGAAGATGCGCCCTGCTGGCATCCTGCCACAACAAAAAGAACCACAGCAAAACTTGCAAAGCACAGCCATCGGCGCATACAAACTTACTTCACACTGCCAATCGTCAGGCCGCCAACGATATACTTTTGCAGCGCCAAATAAATGACAGCCACCGGCAGCGCCACCATAATAGACATCGCTGCAAAGTGCGACCAGGGAACAGAGCCAGCATACTGCCCCGTCATATTCCACAAAGCCATCGATAACGTAAAATCTTGCGGATCAGTCAGGAACTGCCAGGAAAGCGCAAACTCTGTCCATCCACCTAAAAAGGCAATAAAAAATGTCACCGCCAACGCCGGAACCGCTAAAGGCAAAATAATACGGAAGAAAACCTGGTTAGGCGATGCGCCATCAATAATAGCGGCTTCCTCAAGGTCTTTTGGAATCGTATCCAGATACCCCTTCAAATTCCAAATAGCAAAAGGTAATGCCGCGGCAACCATCGCCAACCCGACACCCCATAACGAATTGCGTAAATTGAAATCACCAATGCGAATCTGATTCAGAGTCACAAACAGCGGCGCAATCGTTGCAATAGCTGGCAGCATAAGCACCGTAATAATACCCAGCATCAAAAACTTACGCCCAGGAAACTTCTTCCGAGAAAAAGTATAGGCGGCTGTAATAGCCACGCCCACCGAAAACAAAGACACACCACCGGTTAAAAACAACGAATTCAGTGCCAACTGAGCAAACGACACAGGATTCGCAGTCGGTTGTGCCATTACATCTTTATATGCCTGCAACGACGCACCCGGAGGTATCAAATTCAACTCCGTGGGTCGAGAAATACCTCGTGGATCCAACGAAAGGCTCACAATCCACATGATTGGAAAAAGCACAATAAACGTAATAAAAAGTAAAATCGCCTGTAACACCAACTGTTTTCTTAAAGGAAGTTTTTGAGAACTATTCATCGTAACTCTCCGTTGCCCGTGTCACCCGGTTTGTCAACAATGTAATAATCAACAGCACAAAAAAGATGATCACCGAAAAGGCTGCAGCTAAACCGTATTCTCTATTTTCATTGACTAAACGATACGCTGTTGTCACCATAATTTCAGTCTGCCGTAACGGTCCACCGCCAGACAAGAAATAACTGATATGGAACAAATTAAACGTCGTGATCATACCAAGCATAGCCGCTGGTATCATAGCAGGGCGAATCATTGGTATGGTGATATTCCAAAACTGTTGACGGCCGTTTGCCCCATCAATAGAAGCCGCTTCATACAAATCTTCCGGCACACTCGCCAATGCCCCAGTTGCCACCACCGTCATAAAAGGCCAGCCCAGCCAGATATTGGCAAACAACATCGCATAATAAGAAAGCGGCAAAGGCATCATTGGTAAAAACCACTTAATAGGTGGCTCAATCTGGTCAATCCAGCGAATATGAAACGTTTCAGGCGGAATATTAAACAAAGCCCCTATAGATGCCAGCATCTGATTGATAGCACCATATTGCGGGTCATACATATTTCGCCAAGTAGTAGCGATAACTAAAGAAGGTATCACCATTGGCAAAATAAAAATGGCGCGGTAAACACCCTTAAGCCAAAGCCCCTTTGTATTCAACAAAACAGCAATTAAAATGCCAAGCGTAACATGAAAAATTACATTAGAGAACGTCCAGAAGAGGTTGAAATATAACAGCCGCCAAAAATGCATATTGGGCATCAAGCTCAACAGACGCCCTTCAGGCAAAAGAATATCCAGATAGTTTTTTATGCCAATCCAGGCTGGCGCCTGATATACTGCACTATTAGGATTAAGGCTGCGTACATTATAATCAGTAAACGACATCCATATTTGATAAAACAGGGGGTAAAAAGTAATCACAGCCATCACAAACAACGCTGGCAATAAATAATAATAGGCAGTGCGCGTGTTAGCTGTGCGTCGCATCCAACCACTAAACCCACCTTTTTTTGATTGCTGGGATGGAATACGCGGTTGTTCCGTTGAAGCAGCCATTAAAACACCTCCTTACGGCGACAAAAACTCGAAGTGGAAGTTCTTATTATAAAAGAAGCGCTGGTCAGAAACCAGCGCTTCTTTCACTATCTACTACAATTCAATTATTGACCGTCAATAGCTGTTTGGAAGTTGGCACAAGCTTCAGCCACACCTTCCGCCGGTGTCGAAACACCTTCAACAACCTTGGTCACCATATCACCAAACGGACCCCAGTAGTTACCAAAGGAAGCCGATTGTGGGCGAGGATAGCCAGCGTTTGAAGCTTCAGCAAAACCTGCAACATTCGCGTCTTCAATGACGACAGAAGGACGAATCGGCACGTGCCCAGCCATGTCGGTATAGATTTGGGCAGAATCGCCACTGGTTAGGAATAACGCAGCAGCGATTGCCGTATCAATATTTTGGCTGTTGGGATTGAAATAGAAACCATCAATACCATTCAAGGCACCGGCCGGATTTACAGCGGCAGGAATCGG
>JACSSI010000436.1 GCA_014879345.1 Anaerolineae bacterium
ACGAAAACGGCCGTTTTCGTTTCAGCCACTCCGCCATTAAAAAAGCGCGTCACCGTCAGCGCCATAAAGCCCATGCCAGCCAGCAAGAGCATAAAGACAAAACCAAAAAAGAAGAGAAAACGGAAGAAGAGGCAGCCCGGTCTGTGTTGTGAGGCCGAGTCGCCTTTTTCCCAGGGTGGGCCATGCTTCATCCAGCGCGGTTGGTATTCCCCTTGTTGATGTTCGCGCCAGGGTGGATTGCGCCAGGGTTTGTGTTTTCTCATGACGCGGCGTCTCCGTCGAGCTGGTCGTTGAAGCGGTAGCCGATGCCGTAGACGGTGAGGATATAGGTGGGGTTGCTCAGGTCGGGTTCGATTTTGCGGCGCAGGTTTTTGACGTGGGCGTCGATGCTGCGGTCGAAACCGTCGTGACTGTAGCCGTGCAGTTGCTCCAGCAAACGTTGGCGGCTGAAGGCTTGGCCGGCATGTTGCGCCAGCAGGGAGAGCAAGTTGAATTCGATGCGGGTGAGGTGGAGCGGCTCCCCGCTTTGGCTGGCGCGATGCCCTTGCAGGTCGATCTCCAGGTCGCCCACGCGAATGAGGCCGGGCTGGCTCAACCCGCCGTTGACGCGGCGCAAGACGGCGCGCACCCGCGCCACCAGTTCGCGCGGGGAAAACGGCTTGGTGATGTAGTCGTCGGCGCCCAGTTCCAGGCCAATGAGACGGTCGGTTTCTTCGATGCGGGCGGTGAGCATGATGATGGGTACGTCAGATTCGCGCCGCAGTTGGCGGCACACGTCGAGACCATCCATGCCGGGCAGGTTGAGGTCGAGTACGATGAGGTCGGGTTTGTCGGCGCGGGCGATGGCGAGGGCGGTGGTTCCGTTAACGGCCGTTAATACCCCATAGCCGCTCTGTTCCAAATAATCACGGGCTAGTTTGACGATTTTCGGTTCGTCATCGACGACGAGGATGCGTTCGTTCATGGGGGTAGTTTAGCAAAGGTCATAAAAAAAGGAACACGGAGTTTCACAGAGGACACACGGAGGGACACAGAGAAAAAGAGAAAAATCTCTGTGGTTCTCTGTGCCATCTCCGTGAATCTCTGTGTTCCTGCTTTATTTTCTACGCCTCTTTCGGCGGCTCATTCTCGAAGTTTTCATCTTCCCAGACTGGTTTGCCGCCGCCTTGCCAGGGGCCGTGTTGATGCCAATGTCCGGGGCCACCAGGGCCATGTTTCCAATGACGCCGTTTACAGCCAAACATCATCGACATGAAGCCGAAGAACATGAATGGCAGAATGCAAAGCAACAAGCCTGCACCCGGAAAAAAGCCACGATGTCCGCGATAATGGGTGTCGTAGCCGTAGGGCGACATGGGTGGCGCGGGATTGACAGTGCTGTCTTCGCTGGCGGCGGCTTGCTGCCCGGCGAGGTAGCCTGCCCAGTAAGCATCGTTGGTACGTGCTTGTCGTATCGAGCCAAATGCGCCTAAAAAGGCAAATAGCAGGATGGCTAAGAATCCAAGTCTGATTAGTTTTTTGAAAATCATTTTTTACGCTCCTTGCGTGTATTTTATTTCCCTCTCCCCAGCCCTCTCCCAAAGGGAGAGGGAGCCAGTTTCCCCTTCCCCTGGGAGGGGACTAAGGGAAGGGGTGATTACTGCTATTAGGATGGGGCAAAGCTGTGTAGAAATTATGAATTTGTGGGGGAGAGGTGGTGAAAACTGGAACCGCTTGCCGAAAATGAGAACATTCTTATTCGTCAAGCAAGCCATATTAGCGCCCATCATAATGCATTTGATTTATAAATAATTGCTCCAACAGGAGCCAATTGTGTGGGGACGCATCATCATGCTTCGTAGCGGCTAATATTATCTTCATCACGCCTTGTGTCTTTGCGCCAATCGTAAAGGAGGTTTTACGATGCGAGAAAGTATGAAACTGTTGTTAGTGGTAATGGTCTGTTTATTGTTGGTGACGGCATGTGTGCCAGCGGTCGAGGAAGCCAGTTCTGCCGCCGAAGTACCCGTGCAAACTGATGAGACGCAGTTGGAGGCATTGGCCTTGCGGCTTGTTCCCATTTATGGACCGAACGGGGAAACAGACAGAAGCAAGGCCAGGCTGCTGCCGGGTGAGTTGCCTGATGGGTTGGAGATACCGTTGCTGCCGGAAACGGCCGTTATCGGTTCATTTCTCGATGGCTATGGCGGCACTCAAATCGTCCTGGATGTCGAGCGCCCCGTCGCAGATATTTTGGCATTCTATGAAGAAGCCTTTATGAATGGCGACTGGCAGAAAGCGCCAGAACCGTCGCACAACAGTGGTTTCACGTCATCTGAAATGGGACAGACATATTGTCATGCCACGAGCAAAGAAACCTTGTGGCTGATGGCGATGGAAGCTGAAAACGGCCCCACAGAAGTGCAACTATCAATAAGGCCAGAAGAACCTTATTCAGCGTGTAATCCTGACGCCTATAGCACTGGATCACAAGGTGCATACACCATGATTCCAGCATTGCGAGACCCCAATGGTGTCAGGCAAACGAGCAGCGGTATGGGCGGAAGTGATAATGAGGCCAACGCCTATGTCTATCTGAGTGGTGCTCTCGATTTACAAGAAGCCATCGACCATTATGCGGCGCAATTAGAAAATCTTGATTGGACTCAGACCAGCGAAACCAAAACCGATTCACTCATCGTTACCTCCTGGACATTCCAGGATGACAACGGCGAAGATTGGGTTGGCATGCTTTCAGCCTATCAATGGCCGGAAGCCGGAGATAGTTTGAGCGTGCAGTTGCAAATCTTGCAAGCTCCAAATTAGCTGAACATGGTTAGGAAGTTGGTATGTGCCATATGAGTATGGGCCATACTGGTATGGCATAAACCAACTTCCCAGTCGCCAAACCTTACCAACATCCCTAAACCAACGTAAAATCCCCACATATTCATTCTGACGATAACGAGGTAACCATGTCACCGATTTTTCTGTTGCTGTTAGCTACGATTTTGTGGGGTATCTGGGGAATTGCAGATAAGTTAGCCCTGGGGCAAGCGCATCCATTTACTGTGCAATGGATGTATGCGGTGCCTTTTGTGGTCGCCATGCCTCTGTTTTTTTGGCTGGGTTTCCGTGCTCAACCGGAAACCAATTTCAATTCTATGGCATTTTTCTGGGCAGTGGTTGCCAGTGTGGCGTCGATATTGGCGTTGGTGCTGATGTTGTTTGCCATGCGTTCTCAGCCAGCTTCATTGGCGGTGGCGATAACGGCCGCTTATCCACTGGTGACGATGTTCATTGCGGTGCTGTTTAAAATGGAGACATTCTCCATACAGAAACTGGCGGGTGTGGTGCTGATCATCGGCGGATTGGTGGTTTTACTGTGGCAAAAATAAAAGAAATAGGCACTTTTGCCTATTTCTTTTATGGTGAAACTTTATAAACTATGAATTGTATTTATCGTATTGGTAGCGCAGCAGGTAAGGAATCTGCCCATTCTTTGCCTGCTGTTTTTTTATATTGTAAAGAAACCCCACAATAAATCAAACAAATTCATTTTTTGATACGCTTTTACCAAAGTACGGTTTTGATAATTGTCACCCCCGCGTAGGCGGGGGGCCATCTTGACTGACGAAGTGGATTCCCGCCTGCGCGGGAATGACAGGCCTGGTGCGGACGTCGTAACCGCCTAATGTCGCGGATTCCCGCCTGCGCGGGAATGACAGGTTTCTACTATGGTAAAAGGTAAAAGCCTGATTTTTGAGAAGCTACTTGCTATTTCTTCCGTCGCCCCACCAGCCACAAAATCAACAATGCGGACGCTGCTAATAAGGCCACACCTGCCAACTGTTTTTCACGGTTGTTTTCAGGTTCGCGGTCTATTTCCGTTTCTTTGATCCAGGCGAAAGTTTCTAGCATACCGGTCTGTAACGGCCGTGTTTGCCAGCCTAATTCAGCTCTGGCTTTGTCGGAACGGGCGATGTAGGTGGCATCCAAAATATTGACGGCATCTTCGCTGTAAACGTCTGGCAAGGGCAATGTTTGGCTTAAAACGCCCACTACTGGGGCAAACGGTTTTACAAATTTGGCAGGTACGCGCAGTAAGGGGGTGGATTTACCGGTGAGATGACCCCAAAAGTCAATCATTTCACCTAAAGGAATTGCAGGGCCGGCTAAAATGTAGCTTTCGCCGGGTTTGCCTTTTTCAGCGGCGAGGAGATGACCTTCGGCGATGTCTTCGACGTGGGCGTAGGTGAGCGTCATGTTGGGGCCGGGCAGCATGGGCATGCCCCGGTAGAACTCGCGCATGAGGTTGCCGATGTTGCTGGTATCGCCGGGGCCATACACGCCGCCGGGCATGACGATGGTGATGGGCGCACCCTTTTCAATTAAGGGGAGGGCGACTTTGTAATGAGCCAGCCATTTAGTCCGGTCGTATTCGGTGAGGAAGGGGCCGCCTTTGTAGTAGGTTTCATCGACAAGCTGCCCGTGGGTGTCACCGAAAACGGCAACGGTGCTGGTGTAGATGATTTTGGGGATGCCTAACTCATGAGCCAGCCGCAGCACTTTGCGCGTGCCGCCGACGTTGATGGCTTCTGCCTTCACCCAATCAGGGTCGCCTATTTTATACCAGGCGGCGATGTGGAAGACGATGTCGCTGCCTGCCATGCCATCGCGCATGGAGGCAGTGTCGGTAATATCGCCGGGGATGACTGTGCAGCCTAAGTTTTGCAAAACGGCCGTGCTTTCTGGGGAGCGAGCCAAAGCGGAGACGTTGTAACCGCGTGCCAGTAATTTTTTGACTACATGTTGACCAATAAAGCCGGAACCACCTGTCACAAATGCTTTCATGATTCTATCCTTGATACGATTGTGCAAAGCGCGTTGTTTAGTTAAGATGTAGGGATTATACCTGAGAACGTGAGATTTTGGGCATAAATTTGCTGGCAGGTAGGCACAATGCTATAATCTCGGTCGCATTTAAGGGCGTGTAGCTCAGCTGGTTAGAGCGCACGGTTCACATCCGTGAGGTC
>JACSSI010000437.1 GCA_014879345.1 Anaerolineae bacterium
GAACAGTTTTTCACGTCACCCCAAGACCCGCGCACAGCGGCGTTTGTGGGTGGCGAGATGGTTTATTAAAAAAGTGGCAAGTGACGAGTGGCGGGTTGCAAGTATACTCGCCACCTGCCACTCGCCACCTGCAACCCCAAAAACAAGGAGAATCATGAAAATTTACAAACTTTTACTCATCACCTTATTGGCAGTCGTTTTACTGGTGGGTTGTGGCGGGACGGCGACAGAAACGGCCGTTACCGAACCCGAAGCAGTCGCACCAACTATCGCTGTCGAGGAAGCGGTGGCAGAGCCAACCGCCGAAGCGCCAACCGCAGAGCCGGTCACTGAGCTTGTCGAAGTGGACGCTTCGACAAGCTCAGCGAGCGACAATCTCATTTTGGCGACCACCACCAGCACCGAAAACTCCGGTCTGCTGGCTTACCTGCTGCCCTTTTTCGAGCAAGAAGCCGGTGTGGGCGTCGATGTCATCGCCGTAGGCACCGGGCAGGCTTTGCAGTTGGGCGAAGACGGCAACGCCGATGTGCTGCTCGTTCATGCCCGCGCCAAAGAAGACGCCTTCATGGACGCCGGTGATGGCAGCCGCCGCGAAGACGTGATGTACAACGACTTCGTTATTCTCGGCCCGGCCAGTGATCCGGCCGGTATTCGCGGTCTCACCGACGCGGCGAAGGCGTTTGACATGATTTCGGCTGGCAGCGGCGACTTCGTTTTTGTCTCTCGCGGTGACGATTCCGGCACTCATACCAAGGAGCTTGACATCTGGAAAGCGGCCGGGATCGAGCCAGCCGGTGATTGGTATGTCTCAGCGGGACAAGGCATGGGGCAGGTGCTGACGATGGCCGACGAACGCCAGGCCTACACCCTCAGCGACCGCGCCACCTATCTGGCACGTACCCTGGAAGGTACCGATCTAGAAATTATGGTCGAGGGCGATCCCGTCCTGTTTAATCCCTACGGCGTCATCGCCGTCAACCCGGAGAAGGGCGCACACATCAAGGCAGAGCTGGCGAATCAGTTCATCGACTGGCTGATTTCTGTGCCAACTCAGGAGAAAATCGAGGCGTTTGGTGTGGCTGAGTTTGGCGCGTCGCTGTTTATTCCTGATTCTGAAGCGTGGCATAATCGGTAAAGCATAATGCGTGATGCGCGTCCTGACGCATCACGCATTTCCTCTCCTTCTGGTCGTGGCATGGGGGTGACAACGGCCGTTTTCTGCACTATGATCTCTACCAAACAAAATGAGGCTCAAGTCAGGTTTTATCCGGCAGCCGTGCAGGTTAATAATAGTAGAGCAGTTCACTCAGCATACATTTCAGAATGAATGGATGATAATATATGACTATTACTCAACGCCCCTTTTCAGCCGAGCAAGACAAGTATCTAATGTCTGCTCTGGCTCGCCAAAGCTCAGAAAACAATCTTCATGTTGTAGATTTGCCTTATCGTTTTAGTTCATGGGCGTTTGACAATCCCGAAAATATTAGTTTATGGTTTGATGAAAACCAACAACTTGTGGCTTGGGCGACACTTCAAACGCCTTTTTGGACAATTGATTATGGTTGCCATCCTGCACAAGAATCGCATCTGCATCAAGAAATTCTTTTATGGGCAGATCAACGCGCTCAAGCAGTACTAAAAACACCTTATGAACGGCCTTCCTGGTTTGTCATGGTATTCTCTGGGCAAAGTAACCGAATTCGCGACTTGGAAAACACAGGTTTCAAATGTCAGTCGGATGTAGGCGATGATTCCTGGTCAAAAGTACTGATGCGTCGTTCATCTCAGACGCCTATAAAAACATATGAACCCCGTTCAGGTTTTACAGTTCGCTCATTGGCAGGAGAATCAGAAGTTCAAGAATATGTTGAACTTCACCAATCTGTTTTTGAAAGCAAAAATATGACAGTAGATTGGCGTATACGCACACTTCAACACCCTGATTACAAACCTGATTTAGATATCGTTGTTGAATCTCCTGATGGGCGTTTGGTTGCATTTTGTATCTGCTGGTTCAATAACGAATCACTTGACGGGCATGTTGAACCATTAGGCAGTCACAAAGATTTTCGCCAATATGGTTTAGGGCGAGCTGCTCTTTCAGAAGGATTGCGTCGTCTCCAGTCTCTCGGCGCACAGAATATTTTTGTTGAAACAGATAATTATCGAAATACTGCTTTTCGTCTTTACGCGTCGTTTGGTTTTCAGACAATACAAGATGTTCACGTATATCGAAAAGATTATGAAACTGAATAGCTTAGACCACTGTGCCGTTTAAGATGCTTTCTCCCCATAGCCAGTCAGGTGACAACGGCCGTTTTCATCCCGTATAATATCTTTCATCAGCATCAAATTGGGCAGCATCCATTTCCATGTTAACCTTTCGCTCCGGCGAAAAAGGGGGCAGCAATGAGCGGGATCGTATGTGCCTTGCGGGGTGGGCCGGCCAGCCAGCCAACCATAAACCGCGCTGTTTCGCTGGCAAAAGAGACAGCACTACCCCTGTTTTTCCTCTACGTCGTCAACCTCGAATTCCTCGACCGCACCGCCAGCAGCCGCACCCACACCATCTCCAAAGAGATGGCGCAAATGGGTGAATTTATCCTCCTGACAGCACAAACAAAGGCCGAAGCCCAGGGCATTACCGCCCAGGGCATTATCCGGCATGGCAATGTGACCGAAGAGATCACCGCCCTGTGTCATGAGGTCGGCGCTGATTATTTGGTGATGGGACAGCCCCAAATCCAGAAAGACGACAACGTGTTCACGGCCGTTTTGCACCAGGCATTTGTGGCACAGATTGAAGCCCAGACAGGCGCCAAAGTTGTTTTAGCAGAGGAGGCATAACCATGCCTGATTCGCTGCGTTTCCCCCTATCGATCACCCTGCTGGTGGTGATTGGGTTACTTTTGGCCGTACCCTGGCACAACGCGCGGGGGCAAGCGCCGGAAACCACCCTGTTGATCACCGGCGCCGTCTATGATAGTCAGGATCAGCCAGTGGCCGATGCACTTGTGAGCTTGCACGAGGCTAACAATGATGAGGCTCTCACCGAGACGCTTACCCAGCCAAACGGCCGTTATTCCCTCACCTTACCAGAAACCATCCCCAATCAACTGACTGTCTGGGTTGAACGGGAACATTTCCAGCCTGAAATTGTGCGCCTGGACACAGACGCCATGCAAAGTTTGCACGCCGGGCAGCCCATCGTTCTGCCCGTTACCATTTTGCAGCGACAGATAACAGCCTCCTTCTGGATTGCCACGCTCATCTTCATTGGCATGTTGGCGCTGATCGCCTTTGGCAAGCTGCACAACACCCTGGCCGCCCTGCTGGGCATGTCGGCCGTGTTTGCGGTTAGTTATCTGGGACGGCCGTTATCCGAGGAGCTATTCATCTTCACATTTCGCGGCGCTTTGCACTACGTAGACTGGAACGTCATCTTTCTCATCATGGGCATGATGATCGTCATTGCCGTGGTAGAACGGACTGGCGTCTTTCAATGGCTCGCCTTCGCCGCCTACCGTCTTTCCAAAGGACGCATCTGGCTGCTGGTAATCATTTTGATGGCCGTTACCGGCGTCGCCTCGGCCGCGCTGGATAACGTCACCACCATGCTGCTCATGACGCCTATCACCGTGCAAATCGCGCTGGCCTTAGGCATCAACCCCCTGGCGCTGCTCATCCCTGAAGTGATGGCTTCCAACGTGGCGGGCATCAGCACCCTCATCGGCACCCCCACCAACATCCTCATCGGCTCCTACGCCGGGCTGTCCTTCAACGATTTCCTGACAAACCTGACGCCCGGTGTGCTGCTGGCCATGCTTGGTCTCATCCTCTACACCCAGTTTGTCTACCGGCAGGAACTACGCGCCAACAAAGCGAACGGTGTCTCGGCGCTCATGGTAGAAAAACTGGCGGAACGCGCCCAAATCACCGAACCCGATCATCTCAAAAAAGCGGGCATCATTGGCGCGTTTATGCTAATTTTGTTTGTCGCGGGCGAGGCCATTCACCTGGTTCCGGCCGTCACGGCCATCATGGGCGCTACGGCGCTTTTGGTCTGGATTCGCCCTGATATTGAAGAAATGATCGAAGCGGTAGACTGGACAACGCTCGTCTTCTTCATTGGCCTGTTTGTGGTGGTCGGCGCAGTGCAGGAAGTGGGGCTGATTAGCATCATCGCCGACGGCATCGGCAACCTTGTGGGCAGCAACTTACTGCTGGCGGTGTTGGTCGTCACCTGGTTTAGTGCGCTGCTCTCAACGGTCATCGCCAACATTCCCTTTACCGCCGCCATGCTGCCCGTCGTCGGCTACCTGACAGCGACGATACCAGGTGCCCAGAGCAATGTCTTGTTCTACTGCCTGTCGGTTGGCTCCGCGATGGGCGGCAACGGCTCCCTGATTGGTGCCTCTGCCAATATGGTAACGGCCGGTATCGCTGAACGGGCTGGTTATGCCATCAGTTACGCCTACTTTTTCAAGAAAGGCTTCCCGGCGCTGCTGATCACCGTCAGCCTGGCGACTTTGTGGTTGATTTTTCATTTTTTGTAGCGGCCTAGCTCGCACCGCCTCTGCCTTCGACAGGCTCAGGCGGCGGCTAGTCTCGGGTTTTTAAGAGAATGAAATACACCCAAAGCAATTGATTGTAAAAAGCAATTAACTGTAAAAAGGATAACCATGATGACTAATTCCGAACCCAAACACATCATCTGTGCCGTGCGCGGCGGCGCTGAAAGCCGCGAAACAGTGAGCCAGGCGATTGATCTGGCTCTGACAAGCGGCGCCCGCCTGACATTCTTGCATGTGATGGACGCTGAATTTCTGCAATACGCCACGATTGGCCCGTTGAGCGTGGTCTACAATGAACTGGTGGAAATGGGCACGTTTGCCATGATGATCCTGTGTGATCGCGCCCAGCGCCGAGGGGTGACGAACGTAGATTACGTGGTGCAAGAAGGCAGCATTCGCAAACAAATACTCCAGTTCGCCA
>JACSSI010000438.1 GCA_014879345.1 Anaerolineae bacterium
AAAATTTATTTCGGTAATAAACTTGTCATTCCCACGAAGGTGGGAATCCATTTGCCACCACCTGTGGATACCCGCCTTCGCGGGCATGACACGATTACCGGTTTATTTTCTTAAGTTTCAACATGGGGCGCCGTTTTTTAGACTGGGGCTTTAGCCCTGGTCTAAATGGCGCAAAAATTATTAGTGATTTAATTTCTCAATCTGCAATTTTGTATCTCTACGACCATACCGTCCATCCCCGCAAACATAACCGCCAACATAACTTTGGTTAGAAGATAGTCACCCCTTTTTTTCCTAAACTATACCCAACACACTTAAAAATCAGGCAGAGACAAAACGTCTGCCTGGGAGGTAACGATGTCTCGTTTTATTTTGAAAATAATGATAGGGGCGGTGCTGCTCACTACCCTGATTCTTTCTGGTTGTACCGTAACAGCCCAAACGCAGGAACCGCTGGCAGCAGCAACGGCCGTTTCCATACCAACCGCCACCGCCGTACTCACCGCCATCCCCACCCCCGACAGTTTCACCTGTGATACCGTCAGCGAAATTCCCGTCAGCGAATGCCAGGCGCTGGTCGCGCTTTACAACGCCACCGCTGGCCCGAACTGGCAAGCCAACGACGGCTGGCTGCAAACAGCCACGCCGTGCAGTTGGGCGGGTGTTGGCTGCGTGGATAATCATGTGAATACCCTGGAGTTGGTTAATAACAACCTGCAAGGGCAGCTTCCCGCCGCGTTGGCCGACCTGACAGCTTTGGCGCGTCTACACCTGCGCCAAAACCAGCTTGAGGGTGAGATTCCCTTTGCTTTGGGTGAACTGTCCGGTCTAAGCGCCATCGACCTGACCTTCAACCAGTTAACCGGCACGATTCCCTCAGCACTGTTCCAGGTTCCGGATCACCGCTTTTGGGGCAATGCGCTTGAAGGTACCATCTTTGTGGCTGAGAACGGGCAGCAGGTGAACTATTTGGGCGCTGAATTCACGGTTACGCAAGCCGTTGCCGACAGCGTGTTCCCCGAATTGACAAACGTGCAGCCGCCTGACCCCTGGCCTGCCCTCTTATGGACGCCGCCAGAACACATCCTGGTCACATTTGCCAGTGAGGCGGCGGCTCATGACCATGCGCCGTTAGGTTTGTACCTGCCGTCTGAAGGACAGCTTCACATCTATCCCGCTGCCGAGTTGAATGCCGAGGTGCAGCCCATCGTGGCCGCTTTGCAGCAGCTTTTGGCCGAACAGCCTGATCTGACTGCTTATGCCGTTACTAACCCGGAAACGGCCGTTGATCAAACAGGCTTAACCATGCTGCCACCCAGCAACGCCCAGCAGCTATTCCGCGCTCAGGCGCAGTACATTTCCTTTGCCGAAGGCAGCGGCGTGCGTTACCTGACACAGCTTAACCAGGGGCCGGTACCGGCCAACAATCAGGAATTGTTTTACACATTCCAGGGTTTAACGGCTGACGGTTCGACCTATGTGGCGGCCTACTTCCCGGTCACGCTGCCTGATTTGCCTGCTTCGGGTCAAGTCAGCGATGAGGCTTATGCGGCGATGCTGGCAGATTGGCAGGGATACCTCACCGAGACACTTGATTTGCTGAACGAGCAGCCGCCCGACGCCTTTACGCCAAGTTTGGCGGAACTGGATGCCTTGATCAACTCGCTTTCTGTGGCTGGCACAACGGCCGTTCCGCAGTTAACGGTCATATCACCCGACAATGGCGCTTCTGTAGACAGCCAGCCGGTGCTGCAATGGCAAAGCTATCCGGGCGCAGTCAGTTACCAAGTCATTGTGTTAGACGATGACGCCTATCCGCCGGTGGTGGTGCTTGACCAGACCACAAGCGACACCTCAATGACAGTCACAACGCCGCTGGAACCCGGCAGCTACAGTTGGACGGTGTGGGCGCACGACGCCGACGGTAAGGTTTTGGCCGAATTGAATAGCGCTTTTCTGGTTGCTGACGAATAAAATAAATTGAGTATAGATTGGACCAATCTTGAAGGTTGGTCCAATCTCTTCGAGTTAAAAAGGAAAGTTTCACATGAAAATCATCATCACCATTGCCATTGTCCTGCTCGTTTTGTTTGAAATCGGCTGGTTGGGGCTGCGCGTCAAACCGAAAGCGTTTGCCGCTTATCCGGGGCAGACGCCAACCCTGCAAACCATGCCGCTGCCAGCCAATTTACCCGCCCCGGTAGCGCGTTATTACCGCCAGCTTTATGGCGACGAGATACCGATCATTAACTCGGCAGTGGTGAGCGGTCGGGCCACGATGCGACCGTTTGGCTTTGCTTTGCCTGCCCGTTTTCGCTTCACTCACGAAGCGGGGCAAGGCTACCGCCACTACATCGAAGCCACCTGGTTTGGCATTCCCATTATGAAGGTGAACGAATGGTATCTGGATGGTAACGGCCGTTTAGAAATTCCCATCGTAGGTGTGGCGGAAGGTCCCAAAACGAACCAGGGCGCCAATCTGGGGCTGTGGGCTGAATCGGCCAATCTGCCTGCCATTTTGCTCACCGACCCGCGTGTGCGCTGGGAAGCCGTTGATGAGGAAACGGCGCTGCTGTTCGTGCCCTTTGGGGAAGAAGAGCAGCAGTTCGTGGTGCGTTTTGATCCGGAAACAGGCGAACAGGTCATGATGGAAACGATGCGCTATCGGGATGAAGCAGGCGATAAAATTTTGTGGCTGGCTGCCACCCTACCCGGTGAAAAAGTAGACGCCAACGGCGTGCTGCTCAATGCCACCGGTACGGCTACCTGGCTGGATCAGGGCAAACCCTGGGCCGTTTTCACCGCCGAAGATATTGTCTTCAACGTAGATGTGGCGGAATATGTTCGGGCGAGTGGGGAGTAAGAAGTGGCAGGTGGCAGGTTGCAAAGTTGCAAGGTAACGCATTACCCTGCAACCTTGCAACCCTGCGACTATGCAACTTTGCCACCCCGTCGCCTCAAAAAAGGAGCCTCAAAATGAGTCAAATCGCTTTGAAAAATCAAAATACAGCACAACGGCCGTTATCTCAATTATGGCAGCATCGGTGGTTAAGCGTGCTCATCACAGTTGGTCTGGTGGCGCTGGTGGGTGTGGTGGTGGCGCTGACGATGCCGCGCGGTCCGGCAACGGCCGTTCAGGCGCTCGTAGTCATGGGCAGTAGTTTGCTAGTAGGTCTGGTGGCCGGGCTTATCTTGCGCAGCCGTTGGGCGATGCTGCTGGCGCCAGCCGTTTACATTGTGGCGGTGGAACTGGCTCGTCTAAACGCCGTTGGCCCCACCGTAGACGCTATTCGCCTGGACAATACTTTCGGCATTCTGGCGCTGATCCTGGGACGTGGTTTTCATGGACTGGTGGGGCTGCTGCCTATGATTCTGGGGATAGAACTGGGTGTGGTGGCTGCCCGCCAGTTACGCGGTGAAACCGCTGCCGGTAGTCGAATGCGGAAAGTGGGGCGATGGCTGGGAACGGCCGTTCTCGCACTTCTCGTTTTAGCCCTTGCTGTTCTGATTACTATGCCAGCCAGCACGCCGCCCATTCTCAGGGCAGACGGACAGCCCTTGCCCGGCAACATCGCCGAACTGACGACCATCGACATCAATGGCAGTCAGCAAGCGCTCATGATTCGCGGCTATGACGTGAACAAGCCCATCCTGCTCTACCTCAGCGGCGGGCCAGGCCAGAGCAGCTTACCCTGGCCGCGTGTCCTCTTTGACGACCTTTCGCACGATTTCATTCTGGTTGGTTGGGATCAACGGGGTACGGGCAAATCTTATGCCGCCCTCGACCCATCAACCGCAATGACCCTGGAGCAATCCATCGCCGACACCATTGAAGTGACCAATTACTTGCGTGAACGCTTTAGCGAAGAAAAAATTTACCTGCTGGGAGAATCGTGGGGAACCACGCTGGCTGTGTTGGCAGCCAAACAGCGACCTGACTTGTATTACGCCATCATCGGCAGCGGCCAGATGGTCAGCCAGCGGGAAACTGACCGGCGTCTTTATTACGATGTACTCGATTATGCTGAGAGCATCGGCGACAGTGCCGTCACCAAGCAGATGTTGGCCTATGGTGAGCCACCTTATCAAGACCTGTATGCTTACGTTTTTGTCATGGCGCTCTATGAAAAACTCTACAAACCTTACACCCCGCCGCAAGCCTATCTGGACAAAGGTGAACAAGCGGGACTAGGCCCCTGGAATGTGTTGGGCAGTGAGTATAACTTTGTGGAAAAAATAAACGTGTTTCGTGGTTTCCTCGATACGGCGTTTATCCTTTACCCGCAATTGCAAGAGATTGATTTCCGCCAAGATGTGCCTAGACTAGAGGTGCCGCTCTACGTGCTGGATGGGGCGGCTGAACTCTCTGCCCGACGTGATTTGGCACTGGCGTGGTTTGATCAGGTAGACGCGCCCATCAAACGCATCTTCACCTTTGAGAACGCCGCGCACGCCCCTGCCTTTGAGCATTTTGAGGTATTCACCCAGATCATGACGGAGACGATTCTGCCGGAGACGTATTCAAGTCAGTAATTTGATTGCTCCCTGATTGCACATTTCGGAAATGGAAGTTAGTGATGAATTTGAAAAAAGGTTTTGGCATAGTGGGCATTATCGTGTTCGGAGGGGTATTTTTATTCTTGGCGATTGCCATGATGGTTTATACCCCTACCTATGTTTATCGCACATTAGCCTGGCAAGAATCAGATGCTTTTGATTGGCAAAAATTCCCGGCGCATACGCTCCAGGCAGCTCCGGTTCCCTATCATTTTGAGTCAGCACCAGACCCGCGTGTGGCCGAATTATTCGAGCAGCTTTCCGGGGCAGATGAGTGGGACAACTTTCTGGAAGCAAATGATACTCAAGCGTTTATCGTCATTCAGGATGGGAAAGTGGTGTATGAAAATTATTTCAACGATACACAGCGGGATTCAATCGTTACCTCTTTTTCAGTAGCCAAATCCTTTACCTCTGCCTTGATCGGTAAAGCG
>JACSSI010000439.1 GCA_014879345.1 Anaerolineae bacterium
GCATTGCACCCTCTGTATCAACCGGCATCCTTTCAACAGCCTGGGAAGAAAGCGTCAGCGCCATCTTGTTGGGCTGGCCGCGTGTACATGAAACCCCGGATGCCCTCGCCCAGGAACGAACCATCGAAACCATTGTGCGCCGTGCTTCACAAGAGATTTTGGTGCTGCATGGGGAACTGCCCCCAGCCGTGCATACGGTTCTGGTGCCTATGACCAGTGAGGCGCATGAAATACGTGCCTTAAAGTTGGGGCAAGCGCTCAAACAGTCAGCAGATGACGTGGTGATGGCAATCCAGCCGGTGCGTGAACGCTTAACCGAAGAGGCCGAAGCCTCTTTAACCGAGCAGATGCAGCAAAATATTAACAAACTGGATGACACCCGAGGCATTTCAGGTCAGGTGATGCAGATTGCCAATACCAAAGATGCCTTCGTCCGTGCCAGTGAACAGTATGACCTGATGATTGTGGGTATGTCGGATGAAGGTTATTTAGCCACGACTTCCTTTGGGGGCGGCCCGGTTGAGTTGGCAGAAGAGGCAGCATCGCCCACCATCCTCATCAAAAGTGCAGAGCGCCGGGAACGCTTTTTTATCCGACGTGTCTGGCAAGAGCTGACTGAATTGCTGCCCACCGTCGATAAACGGCAGCAGGCGGCTGTTTATTTGGGGGCGCGGCGAGATGCCAAAGCGACTGTTGATTTTTACGTACTCATTTTGTTGGCAACGACGATTGCTTATTTTGGTCTCTTGCAAAATAGCAGTGCCGTAATCATTGGGGCGATGCTGATTGCGCCCTTGATGAGTCCTATTTTGGCGATGGCACATGGCATTGTGCAGGGCAACAGTAAATTGCTGAAACAGGCGGCAAATACGACGTTTAACGGGATACTACTGGCAATCGGAACGGCCGTTATCTTTAGCTTTGGTCTAACTGCATTTGCCTTCCCCATCCCGCCCACATCTGAAATTCTGGCGCGGACACAGCCCAATATTTTAGACATGATGGTGGCGCTCGCTTCCGGGGCGGCGGCGGCTTATGCCGTCAGCCGAAAAGAGGTAGCATCTGCCCTGCCTGGGGTGGCAATTGCGGCCGCGTTAGTGCCGCCGTTGGCAGTGGTGGGTTATGGCCTGGGTTCCATTCAATTTGATTTGGCGGCGGGTGCCTTGCTGTTATTTGTGACCAACCTGGCCGCCATTATTTTAGCAGGCGCTATAACCTTTTTGTCATTAGGATTCAGGCCGCCCACTCGCGTAGAACGGGGTGAACAAACCCGTTATGGCTTGCGTTTGGCTGTGGTTGCCATGGTTATCATTAGTATTCCCCTTCTGTTTACAACTGTGGTTTCCAATCGGCAGGCGAAGATAGTTGCTACGATTGCACAAACGATAGAAACACATTGGCTGCCTGCCGAGGCGCAGGTTGAAAACCTGACAGTCAGCCGCGAGCGCTCGACTTACGTGGCTAATTTTGAGGTGTATGATTTTACAGGCACGATTACGACCAATGACATGATTACCTTGCAGCGGCAGGTGCAGCAGACGGTTGGCGAAACGGTTGTCTTGCGAGCGGTTATTCTTGACGGGCAGCTAGACGTTGTTGATGATAACACGCCGCTCATCCCCAGCCCCACGATAACACCCACTTATGCGGTCACGCCGACGCCACCGGCTGTGATTGATGAATCTGCCATGCCGCTTGCCCCGACGATAAGACCGACGGCCGCCCCTGATGCTGCGGAAACGGAAACGGCCGTTTCCCGCACCCCAGAACCGTAATGATATGATACCGGCAGCTTTGCTCCTTTCTTCCAAACGTTTTAACATTATCAAGCTGCTGCCCATGAAGGAAAACGTGACATGAACGAACAACGAATTGAGACAAATGAATCGCCCCATATCATGATTCCTGCGTGTACGGGGCAGGTGGTGGTGAAAAGTTGGCTGCAAACGGCCGTTTCCATTCAAGGCGCCTCCTTCACCGTTGAGCAAGACAGCGCCATCCACATCACCAGCCAGGGAGACCTGTTTTTGGCCGTGCCAGAACAGACAAGTGTGAGCCTGGGCGTGATTGGCGGCGATGTTACCCTCAAACACCTGGCAGGCGGCATGACGGGCGACAATCTGCAAGGCAATGTGGTGCTAAACAACCTCGATGCGGTGCAGATTGACCAGGTAGGGCAAGCCTTGACGGCAGAAAATCTCAACGGCACGCTCACCGTAAAACAGGTAGGCGGTGCCGTTTCCCTCCAGCGCGTCAGTGAAATCATGCTGGGTTCGGTGAAGGGCAGCGCCGTCATTGAATACGCCAATGGCCCCGTTGAACTGCACCGCCTGGAAGGCAGCCTGTCGCTCAAATCTATCAATGGCGATGTGATGGTGGCGAATGCGCTTTCGGATGTCGTCTTGCAAAATCTGGGTGGCAGCAACACCTTTCCCAGCGTCAATGGTGATATTTGGTTGGTCGGCGGCTTGCGGGCTGGCGAGCAGTTGTTTGTGTCTGAACGCACCGTTTACGTCTATTGGCCGGACGATGCGCCGCTGCACCTCTTTGCCAACGCGCCGCAGATTGATAACTTTGTGCCGTTGGAAAATGAAAACAGACGTGAGGAAGGCGATCAGATCATTCTGACTGGCCACATTGAAGAAGGCAAAACATCGCTGACCCTGAAATCGGCGCAGCGCATTGCTATGAAACCACTGGGCAGTGCCGAACCGCAGTTTTTGCCCGACGAGTTTATGGTGCCTGAGGAACCGGCTGGGGATTTGGCGCAAAAAGTGAGAACGGCCGTTCATGCCGTGCTAACTGAGTCGGCTGAGATGGTTGGACTGGAGGAGCGGTTGGTAACGGCCGTTGTCGCTGCGTTGGCAGAGATGGGAGAGACAGCCGTCCCATCTGAGCCGTCAGCCAACTTGTATATTGTGGAATCAACCGAGAGCCGCACCCACATCCTCGAACTGGTGCGTGATGGTCTCATCTCCATCAAACAGGCAGATGTGCTGCTCGAGGCATTAACTTAACTTGAATCCAGAGTGGACTAATCTTTTTAGTCTTTAAAAATTAAGTCGGGTAATGAATTTGTCACTCCCGCGAAGGCGGGAGTCCAGTCAGTAGATTCCCGCCTTCGCGGGAATGACGGCGTTACCTGATTATTTTCTTAAACTGCAAAAAGATTGGACTAATCTGATATATAGGTAACGAGAGAAATAGTAGATTATGAAAGTAAAAATTTGTGGTATCACCAATCTGGAAGATGCACTGGTCACCGTTGAAGCAGGCGCTGATTACCTGGGTTTTATCTTTTATCCGCAAAGCAAACGTGCCATTACGCCACAGGCGGCACAGGTCATCGTAGAGCTGCTGCGCATGGATGGCGATTGTCCCTATCTTGTCGGCGTCTTTGTCAACGAAACGGCCGAGCGCATGGCCGACATCCTGGACATGTGCGACCTGGATTTTGCCCAGTTGAGCGGCGAAGAAGTGCCTGCGCTCATTGGCGAACCAGCCTCGCCCATTTTTGGCGTGGCCTACAAAGCGCTGCGCCCCAGTTCACTTACCGAAGCGGAAGTGGACGCGGAATGGTTTTTGCCACCCAACTACGAGGCAGAAATCCAACGGCAGCATGGCGCAGGCGGTCGTCCAAGCCTGCTCATCGACACCTATCATCCCACCCTGCGCGGCGGCACCGGCGAGACTGGTGATTGGTCGATAAGCGCCAAGCTGGCGCAAGACATTCCTGGCCTGATGCTGGCGGGCGGCTTGACTGCCGACAACGTAGCCGAAGCAGTGCGTCAGGTGCGGCCGTATGGCGTGGATGTTGCCAGTGGGGTGGAGGCTTCTCCCGGCAAGAAGGATCATGATTTGGTACGTAGATTTGTGCTGAATGCGAAAACGGCCGTTGTTGATTAGCCAGTATCCCACTCTGCGCCCGGTTGCATAGTAGCGTGTGGGCGCAGAGCGCCATAAATCTGCATTCCACGCGGAGCGTGGAGCGAGAACGAGAATGCAAACCTGTATGAACACAAAAATAATGAAAACCCTAAAAACACCCATACCGCTTTGGATTTTTCTCACCGTTTTCATCCTGTCTAGTTGTTCCATAAAGCCAGCTATAAACGCCCTGCATATGCTCCCCAAAGTAAGCGCCCCCACACCCACGCCACAAGCCGCCTCCTGGCAAGAGGTTGGTGTGTATACCGAAAGCCATTCCATTATGACCGCCGGTTTTTTAGATGCTCAGCATATAGCCACCGGCGGCGTTATCGGGGAAATGGCCTATTCCAGTGATGGTGCTGCAACGTGGCTGAAAACCGACAGCGCCGCCGACTGTCGCTATGGCATCGAAATAGTCAGCCCTGAAGTGATTTGGACTTGCGGCGGGGCAACCCATGTGCGCAAATCGGTAGATGGGGGCAAGACCTGGCAAGTTTTAGCCGCCTTTGGCAACCCGCGCACCATCGCCAATCCTTGCCATTCCATGAGTTTCCTCGATGAAAATATCGGCTGGCTGGCAAACTCGGACTTGTTTGGCTCGACAGTAGATGGGGGCGCAACCTGGGTCATGCGAGACTTGCCCGAACAGGTTGAGAAGATAGCCACAATCGACACCTACCTGCCGGGTGAGGGCTACCTGCTTGATAAAAATGGGGGACTATATTTTACGCAAGATGATGGCCGCCATTGGCGCGAAGCCGGTCATCTCCAGCCGTATTTGATCAAAATGTCGCCTTCAGCGTATCAACTGGCGGCTATGCGTTTTTCAGATGCAGAACATGGGCTGGTTGTCGTCTCCTCAGGTAATTCGACTAAAGCCGGGCCGATAATGGCGTTCCATACGTCCGATGGCGGCGTAACCTGGGCTTCTGAAATTGTCCCAGTTCCCACTGGCCCTGTTTATCTTTCGCGTGAAGGCAACTTTCTGACAGTTATCTCAGCCGTCAATCAGGTGACGCTCTTGAGATACGGGGAATGAAACATCACCCAGGCTCAAAAT
>JACSSI010000440.1 GCA_014879345.1 Anaerolineae bacterium
GCTCGCGTCATGCTGAGTGCAACGAAGCATCCCAGAGGTACGGGATTCTTCACTGCGTTCAGAATGACATGAACCCCAGCAGATCCTAAAGAGCCATTTTTCTTTATCGCTGTAATGGCAAAGATTTAGAGTCTTCCGTTTATACTATATGGATGAATCCGATGACCGCCGAAACAAAGCCCACTGACAATTTAGGGAAATATGAGGCAAACGGGATGGAAAACGGCCGTTTCCTATGGCTTGTCTGGGCTGGCTGGGTGACTGTACTGCTACTGGTAGTGGCCTTATTTGCCGCCAGTCTGCCCCACGCCGTGTTTGATGTGAAATATTATGAATGGCAAGTCATTCAAGCCCGTCCAGCAGCCGCCACTATTTTCCCTACTTATGATGCGTTTGTGGCCTATATTTTACTGCTGCGCATGGCGGCGGTGGCGGTGTTTTGGGGAACGGCCGTTTACATTGCCTGGCGTAAACCCAAAGATTGGCTGGTGCTGTACGTCTCCGCAACCTTGCTAATGATGTCCTACCTGTTTGCCTTTCAAAGTGACGTAGACCGCTGGCGTTTTCCCGCTGGCTTGTTGGCATTTTTCCCCGCAGTTGAGTGGATAGCGCCGCTTCTATTTACTACCTGTTTCCTTCTCCTTTTCTATCTATTCCCAGACGGCCGTTTTACACCACGTTGGGTTGGCTTGGTCGGGTTAGTCAGTTTAGGCACTTCGCTCATATTCTTTGGTGAGTTAGGCGTTGCCATAGGTTTATCTGAAGAGTTGGCATGGTTTCTTTTTATGCTGAGTATCTTAATCTTTGCGTTTATTGGATTAGCAAGCCAGATGCTAAAATGGCGCAAAGCCACATTGGTGCAAAAACAACAGACACGCCTCGTTTTATTGGCGTTAATTACCTTTATTTCCCTGCCTTTTTTACAAATAATTTTTGGTTATTTTCTTTCTGATAATACCTGGCTGCATTTTTTGTCGCTGCACTTGTTTTTAATTGGCGCAACCTTGATTCCGTTGGCAATCGGGATGTCGGCGCTGAGATACCGCTTGTGGCAAATGGATGTTTTACTCAGCCGAACGCTGGTGTATGGGGGGTTAACGGCCGTTGTCATTCTTCTTTATATTGTGGTTGTCGGTGCTTTGAGTTCGCTATTTGGCAGTGGGGGCAATGTGCTGTTAGCCGTATTGGCGACGGGTCTTATTGCCGTCATCTTTGAACCGTTGAAACGGCGCTTGCAACGCAGCGTCAACCGCTTGATGTATGGACAGCGGGACGATCCCTATGCCGTTATGGCAGCCTTAGGCAAACAGTTGGAACAGACGGCCATCCCCGGCGAAACCTTACCCGCCCTCGTGCAAACCATCGCCCACACCTTAAAGCTGCCCTATGTGGCAATCGTAGACGAGGCCAATGAGTGCCTGGCCTCAGTGGGCGTGGCGCAAACGATGCCGCCGCAAACCTATCCGCTGGTGTATCAGTCCCAGACCATTGGGCAACTGGTCGTTGCGCAACGCTCAGAGAAGGAACCGTTTACAGATGATGAAGCGCGGTTATTGCGTAATGTGGCACGGCAGGCGGGAACGGCCGTTTACACCGCCCACCTCACCGCCGATTTGCAACACGCCCGTGAACGGCTCATCCTGGCCCGCGAAGAAGAGCGCCGCCGCCTGCGCCGTGATTTGCACGATGGGCTTGGCCCGCAGTTAGCCACGTTGACCATGAAAATCAGTGCGGCACAAAACCTGCTCAAAAGCGACCCGGACAATGCCGCCCAGTTGCTCGCAGAAGTGAAAGCAGAATCCCAAACCGCCATCAAAGAAATCCGGCAGGTGGTGGAAGGCTTACGGCCATCGGCGTTAGACCAGTTTGGACTGCTCTCAGCTTTACAGGAGTTTGTGGCGCAGAATGGAAACGGCCGTTCCCACATCACCTTGCACGCCCCAGCCTCATTGCCCCCGTTGCCCGCCGCCGTCGAAGTAGCCGCCTATCGCATCGCCATCGAAGCGATGACCAACAGCTTGCGCCACGCCCAGGCCACCACCTGCACCGTCACCCTGCGCGTCAACGAGCAGCTCACCCTGGAAATCCGCGACGATGGCACAGGCTTGCCCGCTAGTTATCGCCCTGGCGTTGGGCTATCATCCATGCGTGAACGCGCCGAAGAGCTAAACGGCTCGTTTGAGATTATTTCTGATAAAAAGGGGACGGTGATAACGGCCGTTTTGCCTTTGAACAACGTAGTGCGTAGAACGTATTTTTACGCACTACGCACTACGCACTACGAGAAACCTATGACCGAACCCATCCACATCCTCATTGCCGATGACCACACCCTCTTCCGCGACGGCTTGAAAGCGCTGTTTGGCTCCCTGCCCGACACCAACATCGTAGGCGAAGCCGCCACCGGCGCAGAAGCCATCGCCCTGGCAGAAAGCCAGCAGCCAGACGTGGTGTTGATGGACATTCAAATGCCCGGTCTCAACGGCATTGAGGCCACGCGCAAAATCGTGCAAACCAGCCCCCACATCGGCGTCATCATCGTCACCATGTTTGAAGACGACGATTCCGTCTTTGCCGCCATGCGTGCCGGAGCACGGGGCTATGTGCTGAAGGGAGCCGACCAGGAGGAGATGGTGCGCGTGATACGCGCCGTGGCGCAAGGGGAAGCGTTGTTTGGCCCCGCCATCGCCGCCCGCTTGCACAGCTACTTTGCCGCACCCCAACCCGCCGCCCTGCTGCCCGTCTTCCCCGACTTAACCGAGCGTGAACGAGAAGTGCTAGCACTGCTGGCGCAAGGCTTGAACAATGGCGACATCGCCCATCAACTACACATCAGCCCCAAAACGGTGCGCAACCACTGCTCCAACATCTTCAGCAAGCTGCAAGTAGCGGACAGGACACAAGCGATTATTCGGGCGCGGGATGCTGGTTTGGGCTAAACGGCCGTTTCTCCCCACCACTCATGACATTCATCACTACCCATTTCCTCAATTTACACCATACTATAAACTGGTCAAGATTAGCCAATCCTGGGGTGCGGTTAGTTTTTGTGTAACAAAGCAGACTACAAAAGTCTTGCCAATACTAATTGATATTAAATTTGAGGAGACTTTTGTAGTCTCATCACAACTTTAAACCGCACCCCAATCTTAGAGATTGGACTATTCTATAAAAGAATCCGACACATCTAAAAATGAGGAATAAAATGAGCCAAAACCATCTAGCCAGCATGATCTTCCAAAGTGCCCAAACCTATACCGACGAACCCGCCATGCGTACCCAAATCAACGGACAGTGGCAGGTGCAAAGCTACCGTGAAGTAGGCGCAACCATTCGGCAAATTGCCCGCGCCCTGCTCGCCCTCGGCGTGCAACCCGGCGACCGCGTAGGCATCTTTTCCCACAATCGTCCCGAATGGTCACTGGTCGATTTTGCCATTCTTGCCGTTCGCGCCGTTTCCGTACCCATCTACGCCACCAACACCAAACACCAGGCCGCCTACATCGTCGATGAAACCGAAATGGCGATTCTTTTCACTGGTGACCAGGCCAATTACGACAAAATTCAGGCCATCAAAGATCGCTCAACCAGTCTCAAACACATTATTGCATTTGATGACGCTACCACAATCAGCGGCGAAGCCTCCCAACATTTCAGCCAATTTCTAGCCCTGGGCGCCGATAAAACCGCTGATACTGAAATTGATGCCCGTCTAGCCGCCGCCGATACAGACGAGCTGGCAACCATCATCTACACCTCAGGCACGACGGGCGAACCGAAGGGCGTTATGCTCACTCACGGCAATATCTTCCATCAATTCAAAGCGATGCAAGGGCAGTTCCACGTTGGTCCTGGCGACCGTTCCCTTTGCTTTTTACCATTGAGCCATGTCTACGAACGCTCCTGGTCATTTTATGTATACCAATGTGGTGCGGAGAACAATTACCTCGCCAATCCCAAAGAAATCATCGCTGCCATGTCAGAAATCCGGCCAACGGTAATGGTCAGTGTGCCGCGCCTCTATGAAAAGATATATGCAGCAGCCATGCACGGCCTCAATCAAGGCTCCAGCCTGAAAAAGAAGTTGTTCCACTGGTCAATTGGCATTGGCACAACGTATCAATACGCGCTCAAAAACAAGGGCAAAGCGGGAACGGGACTGTCGTTACAACACAAGGTGGCGCATAAACTGGTGTTGAGCAAAGTGCAGGCGGTAGTGGGTGGCTCCAAGAACTTCTTCTCGGCAGGCGGTGCCCCCCTATCTCAAACCATTGAGGAGTTCTTCTTCGCCGCAGGACTGCTGGTTTGTGAAGGTTATGGCCTCACAGAAACGTCGCCCATGGTGACATTCAACACACCCAAAGCGTTTAAATTTGGCACAGTGGGCAAGCTCATTCCCGACTGCGAGGTCAAAATTGCGGAGGATGGCGAAATCTTGGTCAAAAGTCCCAGCGTAACCCAGGGCTATTACAAGAAGCCAGAAGCAACGGCCGAAGCGTTCCGCGATGGCTGGTTTCATACGGGCGATGTGGGTAAATTTGATGAAGATGGTTTTTTGGTCATCACAGACCGCATTAAGGATTTGATTATTACCTCTGGCGGTAAAAATGTGGCGCCGCAAAAAATTGAAACGGTGTATGCTAAAGACCATTTCATTGAGCAGTTCATCGCCATTGGCGACCGGCGTAAGTTTATCAGCGCCCTGATTGTGCCAAATTTTGAACCGCTGGAAGCTTATGCAAAAGAAAACGGTATCCCCTGGCGAACACGCGAGGAACTGGTGGCAAACCCTGCTATTCTTGCTTTGTATCAAGAACGCATTGATTCCCGCTCTGCCGAATTAGCGCCCTACGAACAAGTGAAAGCCTTTGCCTTGCTCTCCGCCCCCTTTGCGCAAGAGACAGGCGAACTCACGCCCACGCAAAAAATCAAACGGAAAGTCGTGGCTGAAAAATATGCGGCTCAAATTGAAGCGATGTATCC
>JACSSI010000441.1 GCA_014879345.1 Anaerolineae bacterium
GTTTTCTCTTCATTATTTTTCACACAAAATCTTCTTTGTGGGCCTGGTTGGTTTCTTGAAAATTGCAAGCGTTTAATTGGTCATGCAGCGCCATTAAATTGTCTTGCGCTCTTTGATAAAGGCGTTGGAAATGCTCGGTTTCTTCTGTGAAGTTCAGGTTGTATTCAGCTAAATCAGCCAGGTAGTGACCTCGATACAGTGCCAGGGCTTCACAGTACCATTCTGTGGCGCGAGTGGCATTGGTTTCATGTTCAGCTTCATGGATGAGCAGTTGGAAGGTGTTGACATCAAGCCAGGGGTTGGGGAGGCAGAGACGGTAACGGCCGTTTTCAAACTGAATGTGCGCTGAGTGTGAATCTTGTGTCAAATTGGGTTCCAGAGCGCGGCGCAGGTTGTGGATGACGGTGTCAAGTTCGCTCAAGGCGGCGGGTAGGCGCAGGTGGGGCCAAAAGAGCGTGGAGAGATGCTGGCGGGACAGGAAACGGCCGTTTTGCCAGACCATATAGGTAAAAAGAGAACGCACATTTGTTTGGTGCCAGTAATCATTTTCTAGGAGTGTATTATTGGGTAGGGTCACGGCGGTGGAGCCAAGCAAATAAACGCGGAAAATATTACTTTCTGATTGGGAAGGCTCCTCAAAGCGTTCCAAATGAACGAGGCCGACAACGTCGCCCTCTTTCACTGACAGACCTATACTGCTGATATTTATCTTGACAGCGTGTCCAGAACGATGCTTGACGATGAGGTCGGTGGATTCTACGGGTTCTTTTGCCCTAATGTGGCAGATAATCGGGCAGTCTGGGCAGCAAAACGGTTTGCCTTCGTTAGTTGTGCCAGCCAATAACTGCCAGCAATATTGGCCGATAACTTCTGATGGCTGATAACCCAAAGTTTCAGCGGCAAACCTGTTCCAGTAAAGGATGCGCTGCTCTTGATCAACGGCAAATACGCCATCTCCCGCTTGCGTAAATAGTTGTAATGACAAACTCATGGGCGGCTCCCTCCCATTTGTGGCGCAACTTTCAGCTTTATGAAGACAGTTATCCCTTCAAGTTTGCTAATTTAGTACCAGAGTACCAATGATGCCTCAACCAAACCTCAACGGCATCGAGGCAGGCAATGGTAAAAACCGCAAATAAGGTTTGGCAAGTTAATGACAAACGAACCCATAGGGGCTGACTATCTCTTTTAGAGGGTTGTGAAATATTGGGGTGCGCAGGGAGTTAAGTGCATTGAGCTTGTTGGCACAAGGCTCGGGTGACAGGGCTGGGGATGGTATTTAACTCTTTTTCCAGGCTGTCAACGAGTCTGTTACAGTGGGCTTGGGCGGTACCATAATCGCCATGCCTCATGGCGAGCTTCATCAATTTTTGTACAGTGGTTTCCCGAACACAGTCAATGGACAGGGCTTTAAGATATAAATCTTTAGCTTTGGTATCTTCACCCACGGCTTCATAAAGAGACCCCAATTCTTCCATGGAGGCCAGGCAAAGTTCTTGTAACCGAATATGTTCAGCGGCAGACCAAACGGCAGTTGTCTGTAAATCAGCCAGATAATCGCCACGGTAGAGTTTTAAGGCTTCTTCGTATGAATTGATGGCTGTTTGTTGGCTGGTTGTATGGCGTGCATGACGAATCGTTTCTTGAAACACGTCAACATCCAGCCAATGTTCAACGTGTCCATTTAAAAGATAATTATTGCCTTCATACATAATGTAGTTAGATTGGGCAACCCGGTTGAGATTTGGTTCTAAGCTTTTTCGGAGGTTGTAAACGGTTGTGTTGAGGTTGCGTAAGGCGGCATTGTAGTCAAGTTCGGGCCAAAGCAGTTCTAATAAATAGTCACGAGATACGGGGCGTTCATGCTGCAAGGCCAAATGAGCCAGTAGGGCTCGTACTTTAACGCGGTTCCACAGGGAACCTTCTACTTTAGTGCCTTCTGGTCGGGTAACGGCCGTTGTCCCCAGTAGATGGATTTTGAGCTTGCCATTGCCTAGCTGCCCGGTCTCTACCTCATGAGAAAGCTGAACCAAAATGGGATGAGGATGTGCTTGACCCTGGGAAATGTTCAGCGTACTAATGTCGATCACAACATCTTCCCCCAGATTTGATTGAACCACCAGGTTAAAATGCCGGATTGTTCCCCCACTTTTTATTTTTTCTATGACTGGGCAATTTGGCCGACAATACGGTTCACCAGATTCGGTGCGCCCCCTAAAAACCTGCCAACAAGAGTGTCCCACAACTTCACGTGCTGTATAACCCATCACTTTTTCCGCAGCCGCATTCCAATAAACAACCTTTTGTTGTGAATCAATTACGACGGCACTGTCTCCAGTTCTACCAAAAATGTGGAGATATTCGTCCATGATGGTTAGGGGCATGGCTCCTTTTTACTTGCTTGTCAACTTGAATTCTAGAGGTTGTGTCCTACGAAAATAATTAAGGTAGGATTTTTGAAACTGACTGATGATACGATTGATTCTATTAAAAACTGGATATTGTTAACAGCATACCTGTTTTTAAGTAAAAAGTCTCCTGATATTTATCATGTGTAATCATGACAAATATCAGGAGACTTTTAGTTGGAATTGGTAACTACTAAGTCTATCGAGAAAGACCTGCCAGGTTTGGCCTGGCTAGATGGTTATCTCTCGAGTAAACCTGACAGGTCTACCTGAGTAGTTACTGGAAATGTTTTTAGCTGGAACGTTGGCTGTTAATTAGGCAGCGTGTGTCGTCTCCAGCAAGCGAATCTCATGCCAACGTGCCATAGCGCCTGAACGGAAAAGTGCCGGATCAAAATCTGCCAGAGCTTCCCAGCCTTCTACACTGGCAAGCTCTCGGTCTTCTTCGGTGAGTTCAAGTTCAATGACACGACCATCTGTATACATTTCCAGAGTCAATGTGTCTTTGCCGTCTTCAATGATATCCATAATACACAGACGGTCTGTGCCTTCTGGATTGCGAAAGAAGGCGGCCGAGCAACGTTCACAAAACGTCAAACTGTTGTTACATAAGTTGCGGTCGATAATAACCTTCATGCTGCACCTCCTATATGTGCAAAATCTCTCTGCTATCAGTATAGGCAGAACGGCCGTTTCTATAATAGAGGTGAATGTCATCAATATTGGTGACACATGTCATCGTTTTTTTGACTGCTGTCTTGTTTGAGCCAGTTTCCACTGGTTGAGTTTGCGGTAAGTGATACGTGTTATGCTAAAAAATGGGAGAAATAGCAGTTTGAACACCACTTTTAGGATGGCATTGAAATACCCGTATCTTTTGCGGTAGGTATGCGTCTTATAAAGTAACAGGGAAGCATGGTGAATAATCAAGACGACGATCTGCTGTTGAAGGCAAATGCTTTTGACAGAAAGGCTATCACCGAAATTTACGAAGCGTATCAGCAGCCTTTGTACCGGTATATCTATCGGCAAGTAGGGTCTGTTGAGACGGCGAGAGACCTCACGTCGGAACTGTTTAGCCGCTTTTTGCAAGCAGTTAAAAATGGAACAGGCCCCACCAGGCAGTTAAAAGCATGGTTATACCGGGTGGGGCATAACACAGTCGTCGATTACTATCGGCGGCAGCAGCACCGAGATCATCTGCCATTAAATGACCTGTTTGTTGATGCAAATGAAGACCCGGTGCGATCTGCCGAATTGAATATAGATGCAGAACGGGTTCGCCTGGCACTAACCAGATTAACACCAGACCAAAGACAGGTGATTTCCTTGAAATTTTTTGCAGGCTTTACCAATCAGGAAATTGCGGAAGTGATGGATAAACCTGTGGGAGCGGTAAAAGCACTTCAACATCGGGCGATTGCTGCGCTGCAAAGGCAGCTTGTGCCGATGGAGGAGCAAGCCTACTTATGAAAACAAACTTTGTAGACTCATTAGATGCAGCCTTGGATAGAATACAGAACGGTGAAGCGGTAACGGCCGTTCTCCATGACTATCCCACGCAAGCTGAAGCACTTGCCCCTTTGTTGGCATCTGTTCAATTGCTAACAGAATGTGAGCCAGTGCAGATGCCTTCTCCGGCAGAACTGCTGGCTGACCAGCATCAATTTATCGACCAAATTGCGCAATTGCCGCCCCCTGCCGTATCCCCAAGCCCCTTCATGCGTCTTAATAATTGGATGGTTCACATGCTTTCCTGGCTAGGACTTAATCCAAACAGAACAAGAAAGGAGCACAAAAAAATGGGTACATTACTTTTGAAGGCGACACTTATTTTGTCAATTATATTCGGTTCAATGGGAGGAACGGCCGTTATGGCCGCGGAAAGCTTGCCCGATTCACCCCTCTACCCAGCTAAAATGATGATGGAAGGCGTCCGGCTTCAACTCGCATCTGACAAAACCGAGGAAGCAGAAATCCACATCGCTATCGCAGGTGAAAGACTGCAAGAAATGGAGCATCTCATGGTCTCTGGCAAAATGCCAGACGATGCCTTGCTCACACGAGCAGAAAAGCATATAGAATCAGCCTTTGGGCTGGCAGCAGAAATGCCAGTTCAAAATATGGCCGGTGTGTTGGCACAAGCGCAAACAATGGTGCAAACACGTACACGAGCCTTTGCCGAAATCGAAGCAGAAATTCCAGCAGAAATTGAACCAGCCTACAAACAAGTCCGGCAGATGCTAAAAAATACAGGTGAAGTAGCTGCGGCCGGCTTGCAAGACCCACAATTATTACGCAATCGTCATACCACCAACCGGCCAGAAGATGCCCCGGTGCAACCAGAAATGCTGCCACCTGCCATCATTTCTGCAACGCAAACCATTACGACACCTGTGCGTATGGGGCCGGCTGGCTCGTGTGCCGCCAACGAAGATTGTGATCCACAGGGTGATGGCCCTTATGGACCAAACTATAATGGCCCGCAATCTGGTGAACCAGGAGCAGGTGCTGGGCCAGGTGAGCCAAATGGCAGCCAAAACGGGCCACCCGAGGGTGCTGGCTCAGAAGCTGA
>JACSSI010000442.1 GCA_014879345.1 Anaerolineae bacterium
AGCAAGTTTGCTATTCGCGAAGGTGGTTTGACTGTCGGTGCCGGCATCATCACCAAAATTATTGAATAAAAAATCAAATCAAGTATATTGTGCCAGGGTAAAAGAAATACCCTGGCACTAGGTTAATTATCATGGCAAAAAAAGCAATTCGTACCCACGTCACATTAGCTTGCACAGAATGCAAAGAACGTACTTATCTTACTGAGAAAAATCGGCGCAATACCACAACTCGCTTAGAGTTGAAAAAATATTGCCCTCGTTGTCGTCAACATCAATTACATCGAGAGACCCGGTAAGATAACATAATTTATTTCCCTTTAGGGGGTTAGCTCAATTGGTAGAGCGACGGTCTCCAAAACCGTAGGCTGCGGGTTCAATTCCTGCACCCCCTGTTATTTTCAAACCTCCGAGCAGAAATTCTGTTCGGAGGTTAATTATCATAAATAATGGTGCGTTGTGGCAGCAGAAAAAACTAAAGAAGAAAAAGAAGAAAAAGAAGTAAAAAAGACCAAAAAGGTCGAAAAGAAAGGCGCAAAACCAGCGAATCCTATTGCTCGTTATATGCGTGAGACACGTGGCGAGCTGCGTAAAGTAACTTGGCCTACTCGTCAGGAATCCTGGCGTTTAACAGCCATTGTGATTGCGGTCTCTGTTGCCATGTCTGTTTTCTTGTGGTTTTGGGATTTTATCTTTTCCCAAACAATCCATTTTTTGATAGAAACTCTGGTTTCATAAAATAATCACCGGTTTTCATACCTTAATGGAATGGCCGAATCTCGGGTAAGTGTTAGATGATTGACGAGTATAATGAAAACAACCTGTTATCTGAAGATGGTGGGAAAACTTCTGTAAATAAGACACCTTCTGTCGAAAATGCAGAAAAATATGCCATCCCGGAAGATGGTCGTGCTTGGTATGTCGTCCATTGCTACTCTGGCTACGAAAACAAGGTGCACCACAGTATTGAGCAACGCATCGAAACGATGGGCATGCAAGACATGATTTTTGATGTTGTAGTTCCTACTGAAGAAGAAATTGAAATCAAAGACGGCAAACGCCGTACAGTAAAAAAGAACGTCTTCCCAGGTTATATTCTTGTTCAGATGATTCTGACAGAAGATTCCTGGTATGTGGTAAGAAATACACCCGGTGTCACTGGTTTTGTAGGCATGGGTACAGAGCCCACACCATTACGCCCCGATGAAGTTGCAAGCATTTTGAATCGGATGGAAGCGGAAGCTCCAAAAGTTAAATTTGACTTTCAAATTGGCGAGAAGGTACGCATCGGTACTGGCCCATTTGCAGACTTTATTGGTACCGTTTCAGAAATCGACCAAGAGAAGGCAAAAGTGCGGGTTATGGTATCCTTTTTTGGCCGAGAAACCCCTGTTGAATTAGACTTTATGCACGTAGAAAAAGTATAAAGGTCTCGAGACTTTTAATCAGTATGTTAGATAATGAGTGGGCATGCCTGCTCATTATTTTTGTTACATGTTTTAGGAGGAGCCTGATGATCTCAGGCGATTGCACTCCAAGGAGATATAAATGGCAAAGAAAGTAAAAGCTATAGTTAAGATTCAAATCCAAGGCGGCAAAGCCAATCCGGCTCCCCCTGTTGGTACAGCCCTTGGCCCACACGGCATCAATTTGATGCAATTCTGCAAAGAATACAATGCCAAAACCTCTAACCAGGTCGGGCAAGTTGTGCCGGTTGAGGTAACTGTGTTTGCAGATGGTAGTTTTACCTTTATCTTGAAGACACCGCCTGCTGCTGATTTGCTGAGGAAAGCCGCTGGCATTAAAAGTGGTTCTTCTGAGCCAAATCGTGAAAAAGTTGGCAAGATAACACAAGAACAGTTGAAGGAAATTGCCGAGGTCAAAATGAAAGATCTCAATGCACGTGATATTGAAAATGCTAAGCGCATTATTGCTGGTACTGCTCGCAGCATGGGCTTAACAATTGTTGATTAATAATGAAATATTGTGGGAGAGTGTGTTTACACTCGTTATAACCACGAGGAGTTAAAATGCCAAAACGAGGACGTAAATATCAAGAAGCTGCGGCCAAGGTTGACCGCACTAAATCATATACTCGGGCTGAAGCTGTTAAGCTCTTGAAAGAAACTGCTTATACAAAATTTGACCCAACAGTAGAAGTTCATTTTCGGCTGGGTGTAGACCCACGTCACGCAGACCAACAAGTTCGTGATGTGGTTAATCTGCCGCACGGCTTAGGCAAAACTGTTCGTGTTCTGGTTTTTGCTGAAGGCGAAGACGCTACCCGCGCTTTGGAAGCTGGTGCTGATTACATTGCCGATGATGAAACAGTTAAAAAGATTCAAGGCGGATGGACAGATTTTGATGTGGCTATTGCTGTACCGCAAATGATGGGGCAAGTTGGGCGTCTTGGTCGTATTTTAGGCCCTCGTGGTTTAATGCCAAACCCCAAAGCTGGCACTGTAGCCCCAGGCTCTGAATTACCCCGTTTAATTGATGAAGCAAAAGCAGGTCGTGTGGAGTTCCGAGTTGATCGGACAGCAAATATTCATGCACCTTTTGGCAAAGCTGGTTTCTCTGAAGATCAGTTGATTGATAACCTGCAAACGATTATCGATGCGATCAAACGAGCGCGTCCTGCAGCTGTAAAAGGCGTGTATGTGAAACGTATTGTTGTCGCCAATGCAATGGGGCCTGGTATCGTACTTGATTTATCTGAAGCTCTGGCGTAGAATTGTGCCTGCTTTTTAGTGATTGGCTGTTTTTATGCGGTTGATCGGATAACAATTTAGATTCTCTACTTAAGACAGTTAGCGGTGATGTTTTTCACCTTAAATTTGCTAATCGAGGCGGGGTTCAAACGAAACAACATTAAACAGATACTGTTTGATTTGTTGTGATGATACGTGATTTGAATCCTCATACCGATTGGTATGAGGATTTTTTTTGTTTTATGAAAATTATTCTAGAGGAGGTATAAGTCTTTGGCTATCTCAAAAGCTCGTAAGGATGAACTGGTTGCCCAGTACTCAAAGCTGATCGAAGACAGTCGTGGAATTTTCTTGGCCGAATATAAAGGCGTGAATGTGAAATCCATGGAAGCACTTCGTGAAGATATTGATGAGGCTGAAGGGGCTTTTCATATCACCAAGAATACACTGTTAAAGATTGCCCTAGAGCAAGCTAATCAACCGGTTCCGGAAGATTTACTGAAGGGACAAATTGCCACTGGTTTTGCATTACGCGAAGTGCCAACTTTGGCAAAAGCTATGGTTAAATTTGCGGAAAGCGAAAATAACCTGGTTATTAAAGGTGGTATCTTTAGTGGACGTGTATTGTCGGCTGATGAAGTGGAAGCTTTGGCGAAGATGCCGTCGCTGGATCAACTTCGTGGTCAGTTGATCGGTTTATTGAACGCCCCAGCACAAAATATTGTGTCTGTAGTTTCCAATGGTGTGCGTCAAGTTATCAATGTTATTGATGCTTACGCAAAAAGTGAAGAAGCTGCAGAAGCAGCGTAATTTATTTTATTAAACAGCAAACAACTATTTGTTTGGAGGATATTTAAAATGGCAGATTTAGAAAAATTAGTAGAAGACCTGAGCAGCTTGAATTTGATGGAAGCTGCTGAATTGACAAAGATGTTGGAAGAAAAATGGGGCGTTAGCGCTGCCGCTCCAATGGCTATGGGTATGATGCCGATGGCTGCTGGTGAAGTTGCTGCTGAAGTAGAAGAACAAACTGAATTTGATGTTATTCTGAAAGATGTCGGCCCCAAGAAAATTAATGTGATTAAAGAAGTCCGTGCTTTGACTGGTTTGGGTCTGAAAGAAGCTAAGGCTGTGGTTGATGATTTGACACCTGTTATGGAAGGTGTAAGCAAGGAAGCTGCTACAGAAGCTAAAGCCAAATTGGAAGAAGCTGGCGCTGTCGTCGAATTAAAATAATTCTTCATACGCTGAATTAAGCTAATTCTTTTTAAGACAATGCTTTAAAGGGTCAACTTGTTATCGAGTTGGCCTTTTTTATTTTCTTTGGAGGTTTTTTGTATGGTGGAGTTTATTCTTGCATCGCAATCCCCGAGGCGACAGTCGTTGATTTATCTGGTGGGTTATCCTTATGTGGTGCGGGTGGCTGATGCAGATGAGGCGTCGATTACGCATCCTGATCCGGCGGTGAATGTGGTGGAAACGGCCGTTCTCAAAGCCAATACCATAGCCCAACAAATTCAATCGGCCGATCAGATCATCATCGCGGCCGACACTACGGTTGTTTTGGCAGGGCAAATGCTGGGTAAACCCCGCGATGACAGAGAAGCTGCGCTAATGCTCCAGGCACTGCGCAATCGAAAGCATGAGGTGCATACCGGGTTGGTACTGTTAGATTTGCGGAATGGGCGGCGTGTGGAAAGGGTGACAACGGCCGTTGTTACCATGCGCAATTATTCCGACGAAGAGATTGCGGCCTATGTGGCTTCTGGTGATCCGTTAGATAAAGCCGGCGCATACGCTATCCAACATCCTCTGTTTAAACCGGTTGCCCGTTTAGATGGCTGCTATACGGCCGTTGTTGGACTCTCTGTGTGTGATGTGATTCTGGCGCTGGATGAACTAGATGTGCCACGCCGTGCGGATTTAACGGCCGTTCGCCAAGCCCATCAGGTTGACAATTTAGATTTCCCCTGCCCCATTTACGAGAAATTATTGTAGCAACAGCGTGTAAATAACAAACCTGACCATCATCAGCTATCAGCCACCTGTAACAAAAATCCGCAATTATTTTTGTGAACGCCTCAAGTGTGCTAAAATGTTTGACATAACCCGCAACTCTTGAGCATACAAAAAAGGATTTGAGATGAGCGATAAATTACAACAAGCCATTCAAGCTACCCGGGCCGGTGACAAAAAAAACGCCCAATATTTACTCACTCAGGCCATACAGGAAGATCCCAATAATCCTCAATCTTGGTATCTACTCAGC
>JACSSI010000443.1 GCA_014879345.1 Anaerolineae bacterium
GCGGGATGGCGCGGCGACTATTCGCCGCAACAAAAGGTTTTTTCACCGCGCCATCTCGCCCAAGATAGCCCAAGATAGCGCAAACCTGGGTGAGACAGGCGGGAGAAAAGGCGTAGGTGACTGGCAAAAATATGATCCGCCTGTCCCACCCCTACGACTAGGTTTCAAATTGAGAAATGCTGTAAATGCCTTAAGTTTGGCACGGTTGAGGCTGCAACGATGATATAATCCCGTCAGGGGTCTGAATATGATTGAACTGTCGAAATTAGAAGCTTTCATTTACGCGGCCGAGCATTTGAGCTTTTCCGAGGCGGCGAAACATCTCCAATTAACGCAACCCACTATCAGCCATCGCATCAAACTATTGGAACAGGAATTGAATGTGTCCCTCTTTGAACGGTCTGGGCATATGCTCAACCTGACAGAGGCGGGGCGGGTGCTTTTGCCCTGGGCGCATAAACTGATCCATCAAGCCCTGGAAGCACAAGAAATGATGGCTTCATTGCAAGATGGGGTAGTGGGCAGTTTGCGCATTGCATGCAGCACCACAGCCGGTAAATATGTGCTGCCGCAGTTGGCGGCTCGTTTTTGCCAACGGTATCCGGGCATTCAGGTTTCTATTTTATCCTGTACGGCGCATCATGTGATTCCGCGTTTGCTTGAAGGGGAGGCCAATTTGGCTGTGGTGAGCAGCTATGATTTATGCAATCAAGGCTTTGAGTGTCAGGTGTTTTTTATTGACAACATCGTCTTGATTGTCTCATCCAGCCATCCCTGGGCGGAGCAGCAGGCGATTGAACCGGCGGATCTTTTGTCGGAAACGCTGCTGATGCGGGAACCAACGTCTGGCACAAGGCGCGTTTTGTTGACGGAATTAGCCAAACATGACATTACCGTGGACGACTTGAATGTCTCTTTAGAATTGGGTAATGCGGAGGCCATTGTTAAAACGGTTGAGGCAGGATTTGGGGTGTCGTTTGTCTCTTCACTGGCGGCTTCCTGGGCGGTGGCGCAAGGCAGTGTGGTTCGGGTGCCAGTCATTGGCATGGATTTGAAGCGCACAATTTACATGATTCGGCGCAGTCTGGATACACCCTACCGGCCTCAGGAGGCGTTTTGGGGCTTTGTGCATGATTCTGATAATGCTGATTTGCTTGAGATGGCGACTATTTAGGAAACGTTCAGCTTTGCCAAGAAGTTGAACTTCCTGGCAAACTACGGCCGTTTTACTACCCCCGTCACGACCAGCAAACAGAGCAACCCGGTCACCACCGCCGACGTGAGACACCACATGCATATGGCGCCAATCACCAATAACTCCAGCAGCGTGAGATAAAGCGAAAACAGCGTGCCAACAATCGTCAGGGCAACAAGCGTCAATAACACCATGTGACGTACCCTATCAATCCGTTGTAACAGCCACAAGCCTGCCACTGCCAGATAGAACAATAAGCCCAGAACCGCAATCGGAATGCTTGCTATTTGGGCATACGGGCTGCTCTGCACAATGTTACACTCCCCCACAGGGCCGCAAACAGCTTTGACTTGCGTCATCTCTACATAGGCCAGATAGCCAGACACAACCAAACCAATGACAATGAGCGCCCACATCCCAATGTTACGGCCGCTCTTTTCAGCGAGTGAGGTGTCGGCTTGTGTAACCGCGTGCCAGTTTCCGCCTAACTGCCACACGGCAATGATTAAAACAGCCAGCAATCCCAACAAAACGAGCCAGCCCAGGGCAAATCCAACCGGATCGGCCGGGGGCGCAGCTTCTACCTCTGCCATAGATGTTGTATCAATGGACTCAAGCGGCTGCACGCTGCTCTCTTCAGGCACTGTGGTGCTTTTTTCAACGACTGACGGGGGAATAGGAACGGCCGTTTCCAGTGCTGTAGTTGGCGTCTCTGTGGGAACGGCCGTTTCTTCCTGGTTGGCGTCTGGCGTTACCATCGCTTCCGCCACAAGCTCAGCCAATCCGGGAAAATCAGGCCAACGATTCCCCCCGGCCGCCAATGTCGCTTCAATTATACCCGGAAACTCATTTTCAATTTCCATGGTGCTGACCAAAACAGTGTCTTCAACAATCAGCGTCGGCACGCCCTGCCTGTTTTCCGGTGTTTCATAATATACAGTTGCTTCTCCAAACAAGTAACTGCCAGCTTCGGTGCTTACATCAATTCCAATTACAGCCAGGCGCTCCCCATATTGCTCCATCAAGGGAATCATGACATTATTGATGGCTTCATGGCAGTGGGGACAGGTCGGCGAATAAAACAAAACAGCATGAACGACTGGTTGGTCTGGCTCTCCTTCTTGAGCGAACGCTGGTGTGCTAAAGACGAGACAGCCCACAAAAATCAGGATAAGCCAGGTGATCTGAAATTTTTTGCCAGGCATATTAGTGTAACCGCTCCGTGTGGTTGATGATTTTGTTTTCGATGACGGCAGTAACGGCCGTTTCCACATCTGCAATGTCCGTCAATATAGGGCTGATGTTTGCCTGCGCTAAACCATTAAAAGCGCCCTGCCCCATGCCTCGCGCCAACAATACATCACAATCCATAATCGCCGCAAACATGCGCTGATGCTTCTCCGCTGAATGTTTACCGTGTCCATGTCCATTCTCGTGATTGTGGTCATGGTCATGGTCATGATCATGATCATGGTCATGGGCATGAGAATCGTGTTCCTCACCGGCAAAATCACGATGCCCTAACTTGTCTCGCAGCTCCTGAGCCGTGATTTGCCCCTCTTCAACGGTGTAAACCGCATATTTTGTGGCTCGCCCAAAATGAGCGCTAATTATTTTTCCATCATCCGTGACTGCTGCAATTTTCATTATTTTCCCTATCAACCTGATCAAAAAACAGCACGCCATGTGCTGTTTTTTGTCAACCCTACTTTCGCGTCTCAAAAGTAAAAGATTTGTATCGTGTCACACTTGTTCCACCCCAGAGGTTCGCATCCGTCGCGTAAGCATGACACTATGATACGACTATATGACACAACTATAGCTTGGATAAGTGTCTTTCATCACGCACTGGATTGCTTATTTGAATCGAAAGCTATAGAAAATTTCTATCGAGAGGTAACTTGAAGCTATTTGTCTAGTTGAAGTGGTCCGTGTTCGATTGGCAGATAGATGGTGAACTGGCTGCCTTCGCCGAGGGTGCTATTAAGAACTAAACGGCCGTTATGCGCCAAAACTATCTCCTGTGCAATCGTCAAACCCAGTCCCAACCCCTGCGGAAAACGGCGGTGTTCCGAACTGCGATAAAACGCTTCAAAAATTTTCTTCTGTTCGGCTGCTGAAATACCTGGGCCAGTATCTTGCACCCGAATCCATGCTTCTGTTTCACTGATACCGGCAGAGACAGTGAGCAAACCAGGGGCAGGAGTAAATTTAATGGCGTTACTCAACAAGTTGCCCACCACCTGCGCCATGCGCGTGGGGTCGATTTCCAAAGTAGGCAAATCAGATGGGATGTCGGCTTGCCATTGCAGCCTTTTTTCTTGCGCAGCGGCACGCCACGGCAGCAGCACCGGTGGCAGCCAATCACTGAGCGGGGTCGGCGTGAAATCGAGAATGGTATTGCCCAATATTTGACCGTGCAGGCGCGACAGGTCATCGAGCAGCGGTTCCATGCGCACGATGGTTTGCTCCATGCCTTCCAGAAACTCGTCACGCAAGGCCGGATCATCGCCTGCGCCAGCACGCAGGGCGCTGGTGGCGGCTTTAAGTGCGCCAAGCGGCCGCCCCAGTTCATGCACGATGTTGGCGAGGAAGCGGCGGCGGGTCGCTTCCAGCAGACGCAATTGTTCAGATAACTGGTTGACTGACCGTGCCAGTTCTTGTGTTTCTTGCGTGCCGGTCTCGGGGATGGGGTCTGTGCGTTGACCGGCGGCAATTTCAGAAACGGCCGTTGTCACCGCCACAATCGGTTTCTCCAAGCGAATCGCCAAAATCAGCCCCACCACCACGCCCAAAACGAGCGCCAGCACCAAAACCAACAGCAAATATTGCCCCAATCGTGTAAAACTCGTGGCCAGGCTGTCCAGTTTATCCGACACCTGCACAATACCTACCAGTTCATTATTGACATTGATAATGGGAAAAAAAATAGTGGCCGATTGGTCACCCATCTGATATTTGAGGATGACATCTTTCCGACCAGATTCCAGTTGAGCTAAATCCAGAGAATCTGCCAGCTTGTCAGCTTGCACAGGGTCTGTCGCCGCCAACAAATCTCCATTGGCCGACAACAAGGATATGCTGCTGCCCACCTGTTGATTCAGGAGCGCAATAAAGTTGGCAGCCTCATCTGCGTTCGTCCAAATGTCAGAACGGCCGTGGGCGACGGTGGCAATAACGGCCGCTTGCTCCGTGAGATTAGTAGAAAGGTCTTGCAGCAGCACTTGTGTCTCCAACAAATACACCAGCGCCACCCCAATCAACGGCACGATGAGCAAAATGGGCAAAATATGGCTAAAAATGAATCGTGTACGCAATTTCATAGGATTTAAAAACCTCCCGGAGGCTCTGAACTTCCGGGAGGGTAACTATCACGAATTTCCCTGCACCTCGTACGCTACCAGCTTATAACCCACGCCGCGCACTGTCAGCAGCCGCTTCGGTTTATTCGGGTCTTCTTCTATTTTTTCGCGCAGCCAACGGATATGGACGTAGACAACTTGCGGTTCGCCTAAAAATTCTTCACCCCAAACGCGCGTGAGCAAATCATCCATCTCCACCACATACCCTGCTTCTTGCGCCAACGTGCTCAGGACAGCAAATTCGCGGGCAGGCAGATGAATTGATTGACCGGCCACTGCCACCGTGTGAGCGGCCGGGTCAATGACAAGGTCGCCGACTACCAGCGGGTCCGGTTTCGCGGCTGGGTCGGCATCTGCCGGCGCAGCCGCAGAACGGCGCAGCACGGATTTTACATGCGCCAAAAGGACATCGGGAT
>JACSSI010000444.1 GCA_014879345.1 Anaerolineae bacterium
TTCTGCTTCTGCTGGCGTAAACAGGCGGCGCAAAATACGCAGTTCGACGCCAGATTCGGTTGCCGGATACCCGGCGGGTAAATCATCTAAATGGTGGGCTAGTTGTTGGTAGATGTCTTGGGTCATGGGAACCTCGCTTTAAAGGATGAAGGATGAGGGATGAAAGGGTTGGTATGTAAATGTGTTGGACTTTTGCTATGGTTTAGATGGTAACAAGGGGGGAGGTGGGGAACAAGTGACGATTGTCATGGAAAACGGCCGTTTCCGTTTAAAAATTGACCCGGTTCCCACTGTTATGTTACTATGTACAAGTAGATGTCTATTATAATGTCTATATAAACGGCCTCAAAAGGAGTGACTTGTTATGTATAAAACCGCATCCGTCAGTGAAACCAGACAGCAGCTTAGTGTTTTTCTCAATTGGATTAAAGACAGCCAGGAAGATGTTGTCATCCAAAACAGAGGTGCGGCCGAAGCTGTCCTCATTCCGATTGCTGATTATGAGCTGTTACAAGAGGCTAGAGAACGTCAGCGCCGACAACACGCGATAGCAGAGCTTAGAAAAATTGCACAGGATATAGGTGCTAGAAATCCCCAACTATCACAGGCCGAAGCGGATGACATTGCGAATGAGGTTATGGCTGAAACAATTGACAATCTTCGCCAACAAGGCAAAGTCAACTTCCAGGATTAGCGAATGCGCGTTTTAGTTGACACGAATTTATTGATTGCCTATTTGCTCAAACCGCGTGAAGATAGTTTTGTAAATATTTTGTTGGATGAGGTGGTAGAGGGGCGCGTCACATTACTTGTGCCAGAAGCGTTGCTTACAGAAATTGAGCAAACGGTTAAGCGCAAACCCTATCTTCTTAACATGATTTCAGAGACGCAATTGCATCAATTCCTAGTCTTGCTTCACTCACTCTGTGAAGAAATTCCCCTCATCACGGAAGCGATTCCCCCGATAACCAGAGACCCCAAGGACGATTATTTGATTGCCTATGCCGTCATCGGCCAAGCTGATTATTTGATTTCGGGAGATAAGGATTTGTTGATTTTGGAAACAGTGGGTGCGGTCTCTGTGGTTGATTCTGGACAATTTCGACAAATATTGCGCAATGGATGACGATGAAGGTAGATAAAAAACGGCCGTTCCCACCAAACTTGATGACAACGGCCGTTTCTGCCTTCTGCTTTCTAAATTCTGCCTTTACTTACCCGTGAATTGCTTGCCCTTCCACATTGTGCGCCGCTTCCATCAACGCTTCGCTAAGCGTGGGATGGGCGTGTACATTGTGGGCAATTTCCTGCGCGGTCAGTTCCTGGTTGTGTGCCAAGGTTAGTTCTGGCAGCAACTCCGTCACATCAGGGCCGATCATATGAGCGCCTAGAATCTCGCCGTATTTGGCGTCGGAGATGATCTTGATGAAGCCATCTTTTTCGCCCAAGCCCAATGCTTTACCATTCGCAATAAAGTTGAACTGACCGACATTGACTTCATAACCAGCCTCTTTCGCCTTTTCTTCGGTGTAACCAAAGCTGGCAACCTGTGGCACGCAGTAGGTGGCACGCGGCATCATCAGGAAGTCGATGGGATGAGTTTTCTCACCGGCAATCGCCTCCGCCGCGACCATACCCATTGCCGAAGCAATGTGCGCCAGCCGGAAATCTGTGGCTACGTCGCCGATGGCGTAGATGTTGTTGACGTTGGTGCGCATGGTGCCGTCGATTTCGATATTGCCCCGTTCGGTCAGCTTCACACCAGCGGAATCCAGGCCAATGTTTTCGGTGTTGGGCAGGAAGTTGATGGCGAGCATTACCTTGTCAGCTTCTAATATGCTGCCATCGGGCAAGTGTACCTTGACGCCGCTGTCGGTTTTTTCTACTTTCTGAACGGCCGTTTCCAGATACAGTTTCACACCCAAACTCTTGTATGCTTTTTCCAGAAGCTTGCTCACTTCTGGCTCTTCATTGGGCAGCAAGTGAGACATCATTTCCACGATGGTCACATCCACGCCGTAGTTGGCCCACATATAAGCCACTTCCACGCCAATGACACCACCGCCGATGATGACCAGGCTCTTGGGCAGTTTCTCCGCCAGAATCGCTTCCTTGTAGGAAATGATGCGTTCGCCATCAAACTCAATGCCCGGCAGCGGTCGCGGACGAGCACCCGTCGCCACGATGATGTTGCGTGCGGTCAAAGTCTTTTCGCTGCCGTCGTTGAGGGAAACCTTGATGGATTCGCGGCCAGCCAGTTTGCCCGTACCTTCAAAAACATCAATATTGTTTTTCTTCATCAAAAAGCCAATCCCTTTAACGAGACGGCTGGAAACCTGACGGCTTCGTTTGAAAGCTACGCCATAGTCTAAAGACAAATTGTCGAAGCTGAAGCCAAATTCTTTGGCTTTGTGCTGTAAGGTGTGCGCCACTTCCGCATTTTTGAGCAATGATTTAGACGGGATGCAGCCGATGTTCAGGCAGACACCGCCCCAATATTCTTTTTCGATAATGGCAGTTTTTAAGCCTAACTGTGAGGCGCGAATGGCTGCCACGTATCCGCCTGGCCCTGCCCCCAAGACTACGACATCGTATTGATTAGCCATGTTTCACTCCTAAAAATGTTTAAACGCAGAAACGCAAAGACACTGAGCATGTCTGGTAACGTTAAGTAGCTGCGTTTGTGAAATGATATAAAAAGTAAAAATCAAGTGTGTTGAGAAAGTCGGACACTTGAGAAGGTGATACGTTGTAATGAACCTTGTTGATTATACTGTTATCCCAGAATAGAGGCACGGGAAAATCGGTAACGCGGAGATTGGTCTAATTTTGTCTGGTATGATGGGTAAAAAGCGTTGCCAAATTGGCTTAATCTTGAGCAATAGCCTAAATTTTTTCTCATGAACGGTATGCACGCATAATCAAAGGAGCTATAATCGCAACGTTATGGGTTTTCCGATTTGGACATTATGGGGCATGGCCCTTAGCGCTTTGGGCGCACTTCTGTTTACTGGCCTGGCATTGGCGGGGCAATCGCCGAAGTTTTTGGCGCGTACCGGGTTGATTGGTACACGGCTTGACTTGCGGGCGCGTATGCTTACGGGTTACGGTTTTGCTTGTATTTTGTTGGGTTTTGGCTTTTTCCTGGCGGGTGTGCCTTTGGATGGAATGCAGTTTGTGGAAACGGAAACGGCCGTTACCTCATTCACCGCCACGCCAGATGAAACGGAGATTGCTGTCATTGGTGGCGCTCTCACCACCGCCACTCCCACCATCGTATCTGAACTGCGCGAAAAATCCGGCACACCAGCCAGCGGTGCGTTTGTGGGGCTGCCAGCAGAAGAAGAAACGCCGGCTGGCGAAGTGGTTGAAGGGGAAGAAACGGCCGTTGCGTCGCCCACACCCATTACGGAAACGCCGACACCCAGCAGCACGCCCACCCAAACACCAACCGCCACGCCGACCATCACCCCTACACCCACGCTGACGCCAACGCCTATTGTAGGGGAAACGGCCGTTGTTAACCTGGGTGGCGGCACCATTTGGCTGCGCAGTACGCCAGATGGTCAAAATATGCTCATCATCAACAGCGGAGATGTGGTTATTTTGCGGGAAGGCTATGCCAACCGTGCCGGGCGCATGTGGCGTGAGGTAAGCACGGTCACGGGGGATACGGGCTGGCTGCCGGTGGAGTTTCTTGATTTAGGGGAAGAAGACGGTTCGTGATCAGTGGTCAGTGGTCAGGGAACAGCAGCAATTCTCAATTTTGCCACGTTCTATGGTAGGGGCGGGATGGCGCGACGACTTATTAGCCGTAACATATGATTTTTTCTTCGCGTCGTCTCGCCCAAACTGCCAAATAGGGCGAGACAGGCGGGAATCGAAACATAGGTGAATAGCAAAGAGATGACCCGCCTGTCCCGCCCCTACGATTCGGTTTCAAACTGAGAATTGCTGAGTAAACAGTTACAAACTTGACTGCACACGGCACACTGTTCACTGGCTTTTAACTCGCTAGATATTCCTCAAGTGCATCAATACTGGCTGGCAATGTTGCCGGTTCACTGGCCTGACCAACGGCCGTTCCCGGGTCTTTTAAGCCGTGACCTGTGAGAATGCAAACGGCCGTTTTCCCCACCGGATCAATTTCACCCAACTCAATTTGTTGTTTAAGCGCAGCCAGGCCTGTGGCTGAAGCGGGTTCCACGAAGATGCCTTCCTGTTTGGCGAGCAGATTCCAGCTTTCGAGGATTTTTTCATCGGTAACGGCCGTTATAATGCCGCCAGACTCATCCAAAGCTTCCAATGCCTGATGCCAACGCGCCGGGTTGCCAATGCGAATCGCGGTGGCAATTGTTTCCGGGTGTTCCACCACCTTGCCTGCCACAATCGGCGCAGAACCGGCTGCTTGCCCGCCTAAAATTCGCGGTCTGCCCTTGTCATACTGCTTGTAACCCATCCAATAAGCAGAAATATTGCCCGCATTGCCAACCGGCAGACAGTGCCAATCGGGAGCCACCCCGTCAAGCTGGTCAATAATCTCAAAAGAGCCAGTCTTTTGCCCCTCCAGTCGCCACGGATTAACGGAATTGACCAGCGCAATCGGCTGTCGGTTCACGATTTCACGCACCATTTCCAGCCCATCATCAAAAGAGCCGTCAATGCTGATCACATCAGCACCATAAGCCAGAGAAGCCGCCAGTTTGCCCAGCGCAATTTTGCCCTCCGGCACAAGAACCAAACAGCGCAGCCCCGCACGAGCCGCATAGGCGGCGGCGCTGGCAGCCGTGTTGCCCGTGCTGGCACAGATGACAGTTTTTGCCCCTTCACGCACCGCTTGGGTAATGGCGGCCGTCATGCCTCGGTCTTTGAAGGAGCCGGTAGGATTCAGCCCTTCATATTTCAAGTACAGTTTCAAGCCTGCCTTAGGAGC
>JACSSI010000445.1 GCA_014879345.1 Anaerolineae bacterium
TATCAGTATACCGCAAAACGGCCGTTCCCTACCCCAACCAATATGCAGAAAACGGCGACAACTCAATCTCACCCACCATTGTCACCGGCTCCCGAGAGAGCAAATTCACCCGCTCCCGATTCAAGGTAAACGATTGCAGTTCCTCACTCAAATTGAACACGCAGAAGATTCCCTCACGATCCACAAATCGACAGTAAGCCAACACCGCCTCATTGTCCGTCTCCACAAACCGGAAATCCCCATCCCGTAAAGCAGGCTGAGATCGGCGCATCTTCAGCAAAAAACGCATCAAATTCAAATAGGAATCTGGATCAGACTCCTCGGCCGCCACATTCACCTTTCGGTAATCAAATTCACCCTCATTGATAACCGGAAAATACGTCTTCTCAGCCGTAGAAAAACCCGCGTTCGCGCTGGCATCCCACTGCATCGGTGTGCGGCAGCCGTGCCGGTCTGGCAGCCAGATATTGTCACCCATGCCAATTTCATCGCCGTAATAAACGATAGGAATCCCGGGCAGCGACAGGAACATCGCGTTGAGCAAAAACCAGCGCTGTTTGTCATTGTCCATCAGCGACGCCAGCCGCCGCCGGATGCCCAGATTTTGGCGCATACGCGGCTCCGGCGCGTACTGCTCCCACATCCATTGGCGCACGTCGGGCGTCACCATCTCCAGCGTTAACTCGTCATGGTTGCGCAAAAACGTCATCCACTGCGTGCCTTCGGGAATGGCGGGCGTGGCGTTCAAAATATCCACAATCGGCCTCTTATCTCCCGCTTTCAGCGACTGGTATAAACGCGGCATAATCGGAAAATGGAAGCATACTGGGAACTCCGGTTCCTCGACTGTGCCAAAATAAGGCAGCAAATCTTCCGGCCACATATTGGCTTCGGCAATCAACAGCGTCCCCGGATATTCCGCATCGACCATCTGGCGCATCTTCTTCAAGAATTGATGCGTCTCCGGCAGATTTTCGCAGTTCGTACCTTCCCGTTCATACAAATAAGGAATGGCGTCTACGCGAAACCCGTCCAGTCCCATGTCGAGCCAAAAACGAATCACATCAAACATTTCCTCATGCACTTTGGGATTGTCATAGTTCAAATCTGGCTGACTGCTGTAGAAGCGATGCCAAAAATATTGCCCCGCCACCTCATCATACGTCCAGTTAGACGTTTCATCATCCAGAAAAATGATGCGCGTTTCCGCATACTCTGTGCCGCTATCACTCCACACGTAATAATCACGGTACGGCGAGTTTTTGTCCTGCCGCGCCGCCTGAAACCAGGGGTGCTGGTCAGATGTGTGGTTCATGACCAAATCCGTCACCACCTTCAATCCTCGAGCATGAGCAGCATCCACAAACGCCTGGAAATCGTCAAGTGTGCCATAGTCGGGATGAACGGCTTTATAATCGGCAATGTCATACCCATCATCTTTCAGCGGCGAAACGTAATGAGGCATCACCCAAATGCAATTCACGCCCAACGACTGGATATGGTCTAGTTTCTCAATCGCACCGCGAAAATCCCCGAAACCATCTCCGTTACTATCCCGATAAGCTCGAATATTAAGTTGGTAGAACACAGCTTCTTGATACCATACTGTCATAGAAAACACCTTTTACCAGATAAAAAAAGCACGGCGAAAAACGGCCGTGCTCATCATTTTTTTTAACCCTAATCAGTCTCACTACCCAGTGTTCACTGAACACTGAACACTGTTTACGACTATCCTTTCACCGAGCCAGCCATCAAACCGCGCACAAAATACCGTTGCAGCACAATAAACACAATCATCGGCAAAATCATCGTCACAAAGGCACCGGCCGTTAACAAATGCCACGCATTGCCAAACGTCCCCGTCAAGTCCGCCAAACGCTGCGTCAGCACCTTCTTACTCGGATCAACTCCCAAGAAGACCAAGGCCACCAAATAATCATTCCACACCCACAGGAACTGGAAGATAGCAAAGGAAGCCAACGCCGGCACAGAAAGCGGCAAGACCAGTTTGGTAAACACCGTAAAATGAGACGCCCCATCAATAAACGCCGATTCTAACGTTTCTCGCGGCAAGGTAGACATGTAGTTGTAAAGTAAATAGGTTGCCAACGCCAAGCCAAAACCAGTATGTGCCAACCAAACAGACAAAAACTCGCCGTTAATACCTAACGCATTGTAGTCACTTAAAATAGGCACCAAAGCAATCTGCAACGGCACAACCAACAACGCCACAACCATAATGAAGAACCATCGCCGCCCAGGGAATTTCATCCAGGCAAACGCATATGCCGCAAACGCCGCAATCAAAATGGGAATTACTGTGGACGGGATAGACACCGCCAAACTATTCAAGAAAGCCTGCTGCATATCCTGACCAGGAATCGTCTGCGAACTACCATCCGGATTCTGAATTTCCGTATCACGGCCGAAAATAACAGTTTGATAGTTTTGTAAAGTGAAGTCCCAATTAACAGTCCACACTTCTTCCTGAACTTCAACCCGGCCAATCCGCTTATTTCCAATCCAGGTTACTTGCAAATCACCAGAGGCCACGCCTTCCCGAAACTCCTCGAACGTGCCAAAAACACCTTCGATTTCCATGACGGTATCGGGATCAACGCCCAAGGTTTCTCTCGGGTTTTCAATCACAGCCACCGTCTGCCATTCCCGGTGCGGGAAAACCGTCCACCAACCAGATGTCTGAATATCAAATGGAACTCTAAATGAAGAAACCAGCAACCCTAATGTGGGAATACTCCAAAGAATTACAATCAGCAAGAGAAAGCCATTAACGAATATAATACCCGACCATTTTTGTCTTTTCATCTTAAAAACCCTCCTGCCCTTCACGGAGCTGCCGCAAATTATAAGCGAGCACAGGCACCACCGTTAGCAACAAGACAATAGCAATCGCCGAGCCAATACCTGAATTTCGTGCTGTGAACGACTGCCTGTAAAACTGCGTGGCAATCACATGTGTGCCAAACTGCCCGCCAGTCATCACCCAGACTACGTCGAATATCTTCAGCGTAAATATCACAATCGTCGTCCACACCGTAATCACCGTTGGACGAATATAAGGCAGCATAATGTTAAAGAAAATGCGTAATTCGCTAGCGCCATCAACACGCCCTGCCTCCATCAATTCTTGGGGGATCCCTTTCAAAGCGGCCGAAAACAGCACCATAGAAAAGCCTGTTTGCAGCCAAATAACAATCAAAATCAAAAAGAGATTATTCCAGGGGGCAATGGCTACCCACTTGTCCCAGGGATGAGGGCTGCCACCCAGCGCCACCACAATGGCGTTAAACACGCCAATTTGCGCTTCACCCGGCGGTTTCACTTCATACATGAAATTCCAAATCACACCAGCGCCCACAAACGAAATCGCCATTGGCAAGAAAATGAGGGTTTTGGAAACACGTTCCGATTTACTGCGATCTGCCAAGGTAGCTACCAATAGGCCGGTGACCACAGACAAGGTGCTGCCAAAAACAATCCACATGAGGTTGTTACGCAGCGCTTCTTGTAACAAACGTTCCGTAAACAGGTTTGTATAATTTGCAAAGCCAACAAATGAGGGGCTTTGAATACCAGTAATCCAAGTCCACGGCTTAAAAACAGAGAATCCAACAGGGAACCCATCTCTGTCAAAAAGACTCAGCCAAAATGTACGATAAACTGGTAATGTGAGATACCAAATGAGGATGGCCATGGCAGGGCCAACAAAAACAAAGGGCTGTAATCGCGCCGTCCAATCCCCCGGTAGTTGTTCAACTAGCCAGTTGAAAATCCAATAAAGGGCCGCGACACCACCAACACCCCAAATAATCGCAACCAAAACGATGACAGCTTTAGGAGCATCACTGTCTCGCAAAAATAAAAAACCTTGATACAACACCCAAAATGCAATCAGCGGGATAGCAACAGCTAATGCGACTCGGAGAATTAAAGCAACCAGCTTCGCACCCGCACTTTCTGGGGCTTTCGCTTCAATTTGCTGCATGAGACTATTCCTCCTTCCTACAGAGTGTTGAGCTTCGAATATTTTATTTAGTATTATGATTTGAAATGACGGGGCTTGTACCCGTTCAGTTCAGGACGACTTCAAGGGAAGCCCCTACAATACCGAATTAATTTCTTAATCTGCAAAACTCTGCAAACAACACAAAAAAGTGTGACAAAACAGTGGGCAGCTTGGCTGCCCACTGTTTTTACTCATTTCTTACGAATTATCTAGGCCAGGATGCGTCAATCTCAGCCATGACGGTATCCAGGTCAGCCACGCCAGAGACATAGTCGGTCATGCCAGTCCAGAAGGAACCAGCACCAACTTCACCGGGCATCAGGTCAGAGGCATCAAAGCGGAAGCTGGTGGCTTCTGTTACCAGTTCAGCTATACCACGTTCCAATTCTTGCCCATACATGTCGGGTGTAGCTGTTTGATGGGCGGCTAAGGCACCACCATTTGCCAACCAACCAGAAGCAGAAGCTGGGGTTGTGAAATATTCCATCAACGCTTTAGCTTCTGGCGTGTCGTTGAACAACGCCATGATGTCGCCAGCAACCAGGAATGGCTTGCCATAGGCTTCATCAACTGGGGGCAGGTAGAAGAAGTCGTAGTCTACACCAGCTTCGGCACCTTCCGGGAAGAATCCGGTGATGAAGTTACCTTGACGATGCAGCCAACATTTCGGCGGATCTTCAAACATGGCAGCCGGGGAATCACCAAAGAAGGTGGAGACGATGGCATCGGTGCCACCGTAGACGTAATCCGGGTTGAACCAGATTTCGCTCCAGGCTTCAACTGCACCTTTCACTTCGTCAGAAGCGAAGGGCAGTTCGCCAGCAACCCAGGCGTCGTAGTTTTCCAAAGATGTGGTGCGCAGCATCATTTCTTCGGTCCAGTCGGTGGCGGCCCAGCCGGTG
>JACSSI010000446.1 GCA_014879345.1 Anaerolineae bacterium
TCAAAATTACAAATAGCCGGTATTTTGCTGTTCAACGATGTTATCGACATTGTGATTGACAAAGCCAGTCTCTTAGAATTACCATTGCTCATTTCGCCGTCCAACATTTCCGTCCGTCAAGTCTATCAATCAATCGTCTATCTACTAGCAGACAGACAATCCGCCACCACCGAGCGCGGTATGCAGCTCTACCGTAAACTATCTGAGATGTCCCGCGAAGAACAAGGCTTGCAGGCCATGACAGATGTCATTTGTAAGCTTACCGGCAAGATCATCGTCATCCAAGACAAACGGCTTGAAATCAAAGCAATCAGTGCCCCTCAAGACACTGATATTGATATTAGCGAATTAGAAGAAATGCTAACACATCGAGAAGAGCTTCCGGCCGTTCTCCGCAACCGAAAAGCAGCCGCCAAAGCGCATCAAAGTCATTGGCAGCAGATACTGCCAGTTAAAAACCTGGGTCGACTGGTCAGCCCCATTGTTTCAGGAGACAGAGCGAGAGGCTATCTCTCCATCATTGGCCCCGCCGATGAACTAGATTTACTCGATACACTCACAGTAGAACATGGTGCGGCCGCTTGCGCATTAGAAATGGCAAAAGCCAAAGCGGTTAGTGAAGCTAAAAAAGCACTTCGCGGTAATTTCCTAGAAGGCTTACTGGCAGGCACATTACCTTCCAAAGAAATCGAACGTCTTTCTGGACGGTTAGACCATGACACCAGCACACCCCATGCTATCATGACATTTACCTGGGCTGAAGCAGGCTCCCCTTCTGTCCGCCGGTTAGAAACAACCATCAACTGGTTATTACGAAACCACAGCCGTCCAGCCCTGGTCCATATTTACGGCGACCAACATGCTTGCATTTTCCAATCCCTTCGAGTGGGTGAAGACATGGAGTCGGCGCAACAATTGGCACGGCGCCTCTTTGAACAAATTGATGCTGAATACCCAAAGACGCATCTTATTGCAGGCATTAGTGGCCCGGCTGAGACACTCGATGCGTGGCCGCAAGTTTATCAAGAAGCATTACAAGCCATGCAGCTTGGGCAACGGCTAAAAATGAATCAGATGGTAGATTTTGAGAGCCTGGGTATTTACCGATTATTGGGCAAACTGGAAGATATACCGGCCGTCCAGGAATTTACCAATCAAGTCATCGGCCCTCTGGTTCAGTACGACAAACAGCACCGCAGCACCTTGGTGCAAACCATTGATGAATATTTCAATCATCACGGCAACATTAGTCAAACGGCTGAAGCACTATTCATCCACCGCAATACGCTGCTTTATAGACTAGATAGAATCCAAGAGCTAACAGGTCATAATTTGAATCAAGCCAATATGCGGTTGGCTTTGCATTTATCTCTCAAACTATGGCAGCTTCGACCAGAGAATTAGACTAAACATCACTTTTTGCGCCAACCTGTGCATTTTTAACGAATAACTCATAATTCTATTCTATCAAGTTAACCGTAGAAAATTCCCGCTAATCCCCTATACTTATAAGTGACTTGTGCTGAAATGCGCGGTTCAGTGGGAAATAGTGGGAACAGGAAGAGCGACAACCTCGCTCTTCTTGTATTTTAAAAACAAATAATTTTGCTATACAATCTGCACAAGGTAAAATCCGGTTAAGTTGTATTAAATGTACCATAGACGGTAATGGAAACGGCCGTTAACCTTATGCACACTTAGATTGACCAAGAAGAAAATTTTTAACACATGAAACAACGTCTGAACGTATTCCTTATTAACCTTCTTAGCCTGGTCCTTATTATTGTCGTAAAGGAGCCATATACGGTTGGGTGATTGAGGAAGCACAAACATAACAAAGTTTGACTCAAAACCGCCCAACAGGGCGGTTTTTTTTTGCAGTTTTCACACACTGGTTCAAAACAAACAAACTGGTAAAAAATAAGCATGTTTACACAAACAATGAATCAAAACAGAACAGCTTCAGCCGCAACCATAGCTACCACTGCCGCCACCATGGCTGCCATGTCCCACGCTCAGGCTTGCCAAAATCAACAGACTACGCAAAATCAGCGTCAGTCTCAGGCTATGCAAACCCAACCCCTACCGTTTACCCAAGCAGAAAACACCCCCGTTTTCTGCTTTTTTTATTCCTATCCACCATCCTGCACACAAAATAACCAACGACCCGAAAAGATCGTAAACCATGCTCACAAAGGAGGAGCAAGAATATGAGTGACCTAAAAACTGGTGGTCAAATTATTTGGGAAAGCCTTATGAAAGAAGGCGTAGAAGTCGTATTTGGGTTACCTGGGGGGGCAATTTTGCCCGCCTATGATGACTTGATGAAATATGAATACCCCGTTCATCATGTCCTCGTTACCCATGAACAAGGGGCATCCCACATGGCAGATGGCTATGCGCGGGCAACTGGCCGCGTCGGCGTCTGCATCGCCACCTCCGGCCCAGGGGCGACCAACCTGACAACCGGCCTGGGAACAGCCTACATGGACTCCGTGCCTATGGTTGCCATCACCGGCCAAGTGCCAAACTCCCTGTTAGGGCGTGACGGCTTCCAAGAAGCAGACGTGCAAGGCATTAGCATACCGGTGACCAAACACAATTACCTCATCACCGACATCAAAGACCTGGCATCAGCCATCAAAGAAGCATTCTACATCGCCCGCACCGGCCGTCCCGGCCCCGTACTTGTTGACATTGCCAAAGATGTTCTCCAGGCAACGACAGAATACGAATACCCCGAAACAGTCTATCTACCTGGTTACAAGCCTAATCTAAACGCGCCAGACCCCGCATCAGTTACGCGAGCCGCAAAACTGCTCAATGAAGCCAAAAAACCGCTCATCGTTTCTGGACAAGGCGTTTCCATTGCCAAAGCCGAAAAGGAACTACGAGAACTGGCCGAAAAAGCCAATATCCCCGTAGCAACCAGTTTGCTCGGTATTGGCACTTTCCCGGCGACCCATCCCCTGGCGATTGCCTGGGGTGGTATGCACGGTGAAGCTTATACCAACTACGCCATGCAAGATTGCGATGTCATGTTCGCCGTTGGCGCACGTTTAGACGACCGCTTAACCGGTGCCTTTGACTTGTTCGCACCCAATGCCAAAATCATCCATGTAGACATCGATCCCTCTGAGATGGGCAAAAACATCACCATCGACACCCCTGTCATTGGCGATGCGTTGCTCACACTAAGAGAACTGCTGCCCCAAGTCGAGACAACCGAACATCCCGCATGGTTGGCACAAATCCGCGAATGGAAAGAAGAAACAACTGACCGTGACATCTTGACACAAGAAACAGATGAACTGGTTGCGCCCTATGTCATTCAACAGATGTGGCATGCCACCAACGAAGGCGACGCTGTCATCGTTTCTGACGTGGGTCAACATCAGATGTGGGAAGCCCAATACTTCTACCACACCAAACCACGCAGTCTGCTAACCTCTGGTGGCGCAGGCACGATGGGATACGCCCTGCCCGCCGCTATTGGTGCCCAAATGGGCCGACCAGACGAAGAAATTTGGGTTGTCGCCGGGGATGGTGGTTTCCAAATGACGATGGTTGAACTCTCCACTGTGATGCAGGAACGCCTGCCCATCAAAATTGCCATCATCAATAATGGCTTCCTGGGCATGGTCCGCCAATGGCAAGATGTGTTCTATAACAAACGTCACTCAGGCACACCCCTATATAATCCTGATTTTGTAAAATTGGCAGAAGCGTATGGCATCCCAGCCATCTCTGTCACCAAAAAAGAGGATGCTTACGCCGCCATCAAAAAAGCCCAAGAGCATGATGGGCCGTTCCTGATTGACTTCCAGGTGGAAGAATTTACAAACGTTTATCCGATGGTTGCCCCCGGTAAGAGCAACGTCGATATGATTCGCCGTCCGATGCCGGCCGGTTTGGAGGATGAAGCATAATGAGTGACCAATCTATTAAACGCCATACCATGATTGCCTGGATGGAAGACAAACCTGGTGTCTTAAACCGGGTTGCGAGTTTATTCCGTCGCCGTAACTACAATATTGAAAGCTTGGCTGTCGGCCACAGCGAAACTCCGGGCATTAGCCGCATGACCTTTGTCGCTAAAGGGACAGACCGGGATATGCGCCAAATTCAAACGCAGCTTGATAAGCTTATCAATGTCATTGATATCCAAGACGTGACCTATGAACCGGTTGTGATGCGTGAATTGGCTCTCATCAAAGTGAAAGCCAGTAATGGCAGCCGTGCAGAAGTAATGCAGTTGGTAGACATTTATCGCGCTCGGGTGATTGATGTTGATTTGGACACACTCATCGTTCAAATTGTTGGCCCAGAAGATCGTGTTGCTTCCTTCATCAAGCTGCTGAGTAATTTCGGCATTGAAGAAATGACCCGCACTGGCCGCATTGCCATGGTTCGTGGCCCCAAAAGCGAAAAACAAATAGAAGTTGAAGAAGCTGTTTCCAGTAGTTAAGGGAAACAGGTAGTTATCAGTGAACAGTGTTCAGTGAACAGTTTACAGTAGCCTTACTGAACACTGTAGACTGTAAACTTATTTTTTAAGAGGAGACTTAAATTGGCTAACATTTTTTATGATCAAGATGCAGACCTTAGTTTATTGGACGGCAAGACCGTTGCCATTATTGGTTATGGCAGTCAGGGACATGCCCATTCGCTGAACCTTCGGGATTCGGGTGTGGATGTGGTCGTTGGCTTGTATGAAGGCAGCCCGTCCTGGGCTGTGGCTGAAGCTGAGGGTTTGACGGTGAAAACGGCCGCTGACGCCGCCGCCGCCGCAGATATCATCATGATTTTGGCACCGGATACCAGTCAGGCCAAAATTTACCGTGAATCCATTCAGCCACATTTGACAGCAGGCAAGACGTTGATGTTTGGGCATGGCTTTAACATTCGCTATGGGCAGATTGTGCCGCCAGC
>JACSSI010000447.1 GCA_014879345.1 Anaerolineae bacterium
CCCCGCCAACTGCGACACCGACACCGCCGCTGGCTGGCTCCCTCGTGAAATACCCACCCCCGGCCAAATTACCCTTGAAGGCGACTGTCCCACACCGCGTAACCCCGCCCAAACCAACCCGCTGCAACCCATCGGCGAAATCCAGGGCAGCGGTGACTATTCGCATTATGTCAATCAAATTGTAGATTTTCGCGGCATCGTCACGGGGATTCAGGCCGACCAAAACACTGCTGGCACCACCTACTACACCCTTTTTGTGCAGGATATTCCCGGACTGGAAGATGGTGATGCCGCCACCTCTGATGCCATACCGGTGTTTTTTGGCTGGGAACGGCCGTTTCTCCAAATCGGCGATCAAGTCCACATCACCGGACTCGTCACCGAGTTCTTCGGCCTCACAGAAACCGACTCAGATGGTCTGGAAATCATCGTCGAAGCCAGTGAACAACCGCTGCCCGACCCCATTCTCATCGACCCACCCGCAGACAGCGCCGCCTATTTTGAAGCGCTGGAAGGTATGTTGGTCGCGCTGCCCGAAGCGCGCGTCATCGGGCCAACACACGCGGCCTGCGGTTTTGCCGTCGTCGCCCCCACTGGCCCCGAACGCCTCATCCGCCGCAGCGAAGCCGACCCCATCGGCCAAATCGTGCCAGTCCTCAACCACACCGATGTATTCTGCGACGATTTCCCGCAAGTCAAAACGGGCGACACCCTCACCGGCCTCAGCGGTCCCCTCACCTACCACTTCGACCAGTTCAAAATTGTGCAGCAGCATAATGAAGCTTTGTCGGTAACGGCCGTTCCCAACCCACCGCTCGCCGCCCTGCCCACCATCCAACCCAGCCAGATCACCATCGCCACCCTCAACATGGAAAACCACTTCGACGGCCTGGACGACACCGGCGACGAAGCCGAACCCAAACCTGCTCCCGCCGACATCGCCCTGCGCCAAACCAAACTAGCCCATGCCATCAACCAGACACTCGCCTGCCCCACCCTCATCGGCGTGCAAGAAGTGGAAAAGAAATCGCTGCTGGAAGCGCTGGCCGACGATTTAGCCGAGAGTTGCGGCTTCCGCTACACCGTCACCCATCTGGAAAGCCCCGACGTGCGCGGCATCGACCTGGCCCTGCTGTCCAACCCCGACCGTGTCCAGGTGCAGGCTGCCAGTTTGCAGCAAGGCTGCACCCAAATTGAGACTGGGATTGTGGATGAAACGGCCGTTTGTCCCCCCAGTCAATCGCCCCTTTTCTCACGCCCACCCTTGCAAGCCCAGCTCACCATCGACGGCTCCGATTTCACCATTTATGTCAACCATTTCAAATCCAAACGGGGCGGCGACCGGGAGACCGCCGTGCGCCGCCTGGCTCAAGCCCAACACCTGGCCGACCTGGTAGACGCCGCGCTAGAGACCAACCCCGACGCCCACATCATCGTCCTCGGCGATTTTAATGACTATGAGAACTCGCCACCGATGCAATTCCTGGCAGAAAACGGCCGTTTAACCAACACCTTGCAGCAAATTCCAGAAGCAGAACGCTACAGCTACAATTTCAGCGGCGCCTCCCAGCTCATCGACGGCATCCTTGTCTCCCCAGCCCTGGCAGAACAGATTGCCGCCGTCACCATCCGCCACACCAACGCCGACTACCCCGACTCCCTTAGCCACGACACCAGCCCTGCCAACCTGCCCTATAAAGCCACCGACCACGACCTGCCGCTTCTCGTGCTCAATCCGCCATCCGCACCGATAAGCCCCACGCCAACCACTCTCCCAGACCAAACGCCGCCTGATACCGCTTCGTCCCAGCCAGCTAATCCAGCCTTGTGGCTGCTGGCGGGTGCAGCTTTGGGGGGAACGGCCGTTATAGGAGGATTGGCTGTGGCACGTCGCCGCCAATCTGAGTAGAATGAGACCTGACAGGTTTAGAAATCCTCTAAACAAGTTAAGTCACATGCCATGCAAAAATGATGAAACAGTCCGAAACCTGGATAAACCTGTCAGGTCTAAGCACCTATGGAAAATGAAGAGAAACAAATTCTGATACTTGATCCAGATAAAACCTTCACCATACGTTTGGCGCAGCACATCCGCGCCAACGGATATCCCTCTGTGCTGGCCGCCACAACGGTACGCGAAGCCCGCTACCATCAAGCGCGTAATCAAATCGACCTCATCTTCATCCCCGTTTCAGGTGATGACAAAGTAATTCAAACCTTGCGCTCCCGCCAGCCCGATCTACGCATCGTACTCATGACACCCTCTCCTGAAGACCGCGTGCCAGAACTCTTTTCCGGCAAGGTACAAGCCGTGCTCATCAAATCACACCTGGAAGCTGATTTATCAGATATTCTTGACCGCGCCTTAAACGAACCGCTCATTAAAGGGCAAACCAAGCCCTTGAGTCCACCCAAACGACCAGACACGGCCTTACTCATCGCCATCTTGCAACAAGCCAACCTGGGACAATTAATACAAACGGCCGTTTTTGCCAACAAAGAGCGCGTTTTAGCCCATTGGGGACAGCTCAACGACACCGAAGTCTCCGCCATTGCCTTACGTGTAGGGCAGGCGTGGCCCAATGACGGCCACAACGTCCGTGTCCAGTTCCAACGCCTGCCCGCCCGTTCCGGTGACCGGCTGCTTTACTCCCGCTGCGTAGAAGATGCCTTCCTACTCACCCTCGTCGCCCTGCCAGAAACACCGCTCACCCGCCTGCGCATCGAAGCCGACCAGATCGCCGACCATCTCACTGAAGCGCTACATGGCCGAGACTCATTTGACACGCCCCTTAAAACATACGCCCATAACAAACAGAAAACCCACACCTTCGCCATCGTCTGGCGGCCGCTCAAAAAACTGCCACCTGCTCTGGAAATTCCACTGCGCCGTGCCTTGGAACGGTTGGCGGCCACCAACGGCTGCGGTTTGCAGCAGGTAGTCGTGCAGCCAGAACTCATTCACCTTGTTGTAACCTGCCCCCCTGGGCGTGACAGCGCCTGGGCCGCCTACCTCTTCAAAAACGGCTCCGAAGAAATCATCAAACAAGAATACAGCGTCAATGCCAGCTTGTGGGAAACCGGATATTACGCCACCGAAAGCGAAGAACCTCTCTCCGAAACCGAACTCAACCTCTTCCTGCAACGCGAAGCCTAGTCCATCAATTTCCAATCGTTAATTAAACATGACAATTCGGGAGCGCAATTGACAGGCTCTGCCATGTATGCCATAATGCCCCAATCATTTCCAATTTATTTGCAGCGAAAGCTGCCCGCTATCTTTTTGATAAAGGAGGTGGTGCATATGATTAGTTATTCATCTAGATGCACCGTAGCACAGCCTCCTCGTCAGAGCGAGTAAGTGCTACGGTGTAGAAAGACCTCATCTGCGGATGGGGTCTTTCGTTTTTAAAGATTGATGATTAAAGATTGAAGATTTGTGACTTCGTGTTACTCTTCAATTTCCAATCTTTGATCTTTTTTCAGGAGAAATCATGAAACAAATACCCGTTATCCTATTCGGTGCAGGTGGTGTGGGTTCTGCGCTGCTCAGACAAATCGTAAACGGCCGTTCCCTCCACCAAACCCGCAATCAAATTCAGTTCAACGTGGTGGCCGTGTGTGACAGCCGGACTTGGCAGTTCGACCCAGCCGGTCTCAGTGACCAGCAGTTGCTCGACATCGTAGCGCGTAAAGCACAGGGAGAGGCAGTTGGTGAAAAACGGCCGTCTAATCTGGAAACGCTTAACGTTTTGGCCTCTGCTGGGCTGGAAAACGTCGTCGTCGTGGACATTACCGCCGCCGATGGCCTGGAACCGGTTGTAGACCGCGCTTTGGCACTCGATTACGGCGTCGTACTCGCCAACAAAAAAATCTTCGCTGGCCCGTTTGACGGCGCTCAGAACTATTTCAACAATCCGCGTGTGCGTCACGAATCTACTGTGGGCGGCGGTCAACCCGTCATTGCCACCCTGCGTTACCTGCTGGACAGCAACGACCCCGTCCACGAGATTGAAGGGCAGCTTAGTGGCACGCTCGGCTTTATCTGTCAGCAATTGGATAAGGGTGTGGCTTTCTCAACGGCCGTTGCCGAAGCCAAAGCGCGTGGATTCACCGAACCAGACCCCCGCGAAGACCTGGGCGGCATGGATGTGATGCGTAAAGTCATGATTTTGGGACGCATGAACGGCTGGCCGCTGCAAACGAGCGACATCGAAGTCGAATCCCTCTACACGCCAGAACTCGCCGACCTGACTGTGCCTGAATTCATGGCAGCCGTCTCGTCGCTAGATAAGGCCATCGGCCAACGAGTCGCTGAGGCCAAAGCGAACGGCCAAGTGCTGCGCTATTTGGCGCACGTACAAGATGGCAAAGGCACTGTCGGCCTGAAAGCGATTCCTGCCAGCAGCGGACTCGCCAATCTCAAATACATCAGCTTCCGCACCGACAACTACAACGACGAAGCACTGATGATCTGCGGCAAAGGGGCGGGTGTGGAGATGACGGCGGCAGGTGTTGTGGGCGATATGGTTGATTTAGTACGCGAAGTATTCTGAAAAACAGGGAGGGGAGCCAAAAAACAGCTTGGAGGAAAATCATGAAATGGATTAAACGAATCGAACTGGCGCTGTTAGGCATTATATTACTAATGGTTGTGCTCTTTGCCGGCATCATCATCTTCGACAGCTTATTTGGCACTAACACAGCCGAATTCACCAACGTCACGTACACCGACCAGGACGGCACTGAACTCATTGGCTATTTGGCGCAACCCGAAGGCGAAGGCCCCTTCCCCGGCGTGCTGCTTATCCACGAATGGTGGGGTCTCAACGAAGGCATGACCATCCTGGCAGATGCTTTAGCCGCCGAAGGGTACGTGGTGCTGGCTCCCGATGCGTATCGCGGCAATGTTACCGCCGCCTTTCCCCGC
>JACSSI010000448.1 GCA_014879345.1 Anaerolineae bacterium
TGGGCGAGACAGCGATCTCCATCAACGAGCAATCGCTGATCACAGCGTTGACAGAGTTGTTTGTGGGCATTCCCTTGTGGCTGGTTTTCTGGTGGCAGGCGGAACGCTTGTTTAGCCAGGGTGGCAGCTTAGAGCAGGCTTCGGCGCTGCGGAAGTTTTATTTGTACCTGATTATTTTCCTGGCTGCGCTGGGCACGGTGGGCAGTCTGACGACGCTGCTGGCGGGTTTGTTCCGGCGGCTGCTTTCGCTGGAATCGCAGGGGGATGTGCGTAATGTGCTGTATGTGTTGATCACAACGGCCGTTATCTGGGCCTATCATTTCGTGGTACTGCGTCAGGATACCCAGGCCATGCCCGAAGGCCGGCAGCAAGCAGGCGTGCGCCGTCTCTACTGGTACCTCATCGCCGGTATTGGCCTCATGGCGCTCCTGATTGGCCTCGGCGGCGACATCAGCGTTTTCATCCGCGCCTTGTCCAGTCAGGACCAATTGTTCATAAAAAACAACTTACTCGATCAACTGGCCTGGTTTACCGCCACCCTCATTGCTGGCTTGGCACTTTGGCTGATTCCCTGGCGGAACATCCAGGCGGAATGTGCTGGTTCAGAACTTGGGGCGGCGCAGGCGCGACAGTCGTGGGTGCGAAAAATCTATCTTTATTTCTATTTACTGCTGGCAACGCTTACCTTTTTAGGCGCAGGCGTTTATATCCTATCGCAGCTTGTGCTGATGGCAATAGGCGGGCGCACCTCTCGCACGCTGGCGACTGACATGGCTCAGGCTGTCGCTTTCGCTTTGATGGCAATCGCTGTCTGGAGCTATCACCTCTCGCTTATTCGGCGCGACGGCAAGGCTGTGCAAACGGTCGAAATGCAGTTGGCAGAAAAGGTGCAGGTGGCGGTGGTGGATGATGAAAACGGCCGTTTTGGGCAAACCCTCATCGCCGCCATCCAACAAGCCCTGCCCAACGCCATTCTCCACCCCATTGGCCTGACACCAGAGGCTATCGATGCCATGAACAACGAAATACCCCCGCCGCCACTGGCAGAAATCTTAGCCAGTTCGCAAATCATTGTCGGCCCCTGGACGATGGTGACACCTTATGTCAATCATGGCGACACAGATTTGAACACCTTAGCCGCCATTGCAGACAGCCCAGCCCATAAACTGCTCATCCCGAAACCGGAACCGAACTGGGATTGGGCTGGACAAGGGGCGTGGGAAACGGAAACGGCCGTTCAGCAAACGATTCGCAGCCTTAAACAATTGATTGCGGGAGAGCCGTTGGCAGAGAAGAAGCGGTATGGGCTGGGAACAGCCGTTGCCATTGGTTTTGGCATCTTTGCCCTCATCAACCTGATACCGCTTCTGTTTTTGATTCCGTTTGCATTTTTGGGCGGATTTTAACGGTTTCGGTTTAACCACCCGCAATCGCGCCGATAATCATAAACGGGTCTGCCCCCGTGGCCACCGCTTCTGGCAGAGGCTTGTCAGGCGGCTCGTGTGACCAATCTTCCATACAGACGAAGAAACGGAGAAACGGCCGTTTTTCCAACGTCACATGGTCTCGAATCGTACCCCGCAGCACAGGGTAGGTCACTTCCAGCGCATCCAGCACCGAGCTACTGGTGACTGGCTCGGTCACATCCAATACCACCTCCGCGCCCGTGCCTGCCAGCGTGCGCAAATGATGGGGAATCGTCACCCGGATCATGGCAGCGTCTGCACCTCAACCGACAGCACCGCCGGTAAATCGCGCACAATCGTCAGCCAGTTATCACCCGAATCCGGCGACACGTACACCTGACCGCCCGTCGTGCCAAAATAAACGCCGCACGATGGCAGCGAATCAACTGCCATCGCATCTCGTAGGACGTTGACATAACAATCTTCCTGCGGCAGCCCCTTCGTCAGCGCCTCCCACTCATTACCCCCCGTGCGACTGCGATAAACGCGCAGTTTGCCCTCTGGCGGATAATGCTCAGAGTCGCTTTTAATCGGCACAACGTAGACGGTATCTGGTTCATGGGCATGCACATCCACCACAAAGCCAAAATCAGAGGGCAAATTGCCGCTCACCTCATACCACGATTCCCCCGCATCATCACTGCGCATCACATCCCAATGCTTCTGCATAAACAGCACGTTCGGCCGGGCCGGATTCATGGCAATACGATGCACACAATGCCCGACCTCGGCGTCTGGATCAGGAATATACTCAGATTGCAACCCTTTGTTGATGGGCAGCCACGTTTTGCCGCCGTCATCCGTGCGGAAGGCTCCGGCCGCTGAAATCGCAATGTAAATGCGCTCAGGATTGGTGGGGTCTACGATGATGGTGTGCAGGCACATGCCGCCAGCCCCAGGCTGCCAACTTGGCCCTGTGCCGTGTCCCCGCAGCCCCGACAACTCATGCCAGGTTTGCCCCGCATCGGTGGAGCGGAACAGGGCGGCATCTTCCACACCCGCATAAACAGTGTCGGCATCCACAGGGGACGGTTCAAAATGCCAAACGCGATTGAACTCCCACGGATGTTCCGTGCCATCGTACCATTGGTGCGTACCAGCCACGCCATCATACACAAACTCGTTGCCGACCGTTTCCCACGTCACGCCGCCATCGTCGGAGCGATGTACAATTTGCCCAAACCAGCCGCTGGACTGGGAGGCATACAGCCGGTTGGGATTCACAGGCGAGCCTTTGAGATGGTAAATTTCCCAACCGCCAAAATGGGGGCCGGTGACATCCCATTGTTCTCGCTTTTCATCAGATGTCAGAATAAACGCGCCTTTGCGCGTGCCTACTAAAACACGTACTCCGCTCATTTTTACGCTCCTTTGCTTGTTTTGGGGTATTTTTCTGCTGGATTATTGTTTGGTTGATTGAAGAGTGGTTTGATTATAGAACATGCATTCTAAGGCGTCAATGGGCAAAATTTTCTTTTTTGATACCTCGTTCCACGCTCTGCGTGGAATGCCCACCCCGACGCTCTGCGTCGCGTAGAACGCGGAGCCGTTCAAGAATCATCCCCACGGAGAGCTAAGAACGAAAGAACCTCAATACCACCAACTAAGGTAGGGACGAAACATGCGGGCAATATCTTTGCCAAGCAAAACTATTCTCTCCGCAAGTTGTCTAAAAAACATCTTGAGCATCCCCCAACGAATACGCAACTTCATCATCGTCACGAAAAAATTGAGCCAACGCAAAATCCCGCCATTGGCTCCGCTCAATTTCAATGCCTTTTTTCGTTATCAGGAACGCCGTAAAATCAGCGATTTGTTCCACGACTTCATCAGGCAACAGATCGATTTGTTTATGCAACTGTTCACGAATTTGCATAGCTCTCTTACTATTGTCTATTTTGAGCCTGAGGATTACTCAATTCACTCGCAATATCTTTTTTCCAACCAATCAAAACGTTTTGAGCATTTTCGATTCGGCTTCTCGTTCCACGCTCTGCGTGGAATGTTCCCCCCGACGCTCAGCGTCGCATAGAACGCAGAGCGTTCAAAAAGCATTCCCACGCAGAGCGTGGGAACGAGAAGGCTAATCCAACTCGTCCAATACAGCTTGATACAACGTATCCGCACGCAAATCTGCGAGCGTGTGGCACGGCCCATCGAGGCGTTCGGCGAGCTGCTTCGCCAGCCCCTGGTCAAAGGCGGCGTGCTCCATGTTGATGACCACCGAGCGTACACCCGCATCCTTAATCAAATCAGCAATGCGGTGCGCTTCCTCCTGCGGTGGCAGGTCAGACAGGCTCACGTTCCCCGCGCCATCTGTCAGCAAAATCAGCATTGGAATCACATCCGGGTGCGTGTACGACTCTTTGCGGAACACTTCATACGACATCATCAGCCCCGCCGACAGCGGCGTCTTGCCACCCACCGCAATATCAGCCAATGCCTGCCGCGCCAACTGCACGGAATTGGTCGGCGGCAGCACCAGATGGGATTCGTTCTTGTTGAAGACGATGAGACCAACCCGGTCGCGCCGCTGGTAAGCGTCGGTCAGCAGCGACATGATGGCTCCTTTCGTCGCTTCCATGCGTTCGGCCACCGCCATCGACCAACTGGCATCGACAGCAAAGATTATCAGGTTGGCTGAGCGGCGCACGCGCACTTTTTCGCGCAAATCTTGCTTTTCCAGCGCCAGCGCCACATCGTCACGGTCGCGTGTTTTTTGATAGGGGGCGGCGGCACGCAGGGTGGCGTCAAAGGCCAAATCGGTGACGCGGTCTTTCTGGGGGAGACGAGCCTGGATGTAGCGGCCACGTTTGCGCTCTGTCTTGGTGACGGAGCGGCGACCCGCTTTACTGCGGGTCAATCGGTCGAGTTGGGTATCGAGACGGCGGGCGGAAAATTCCTCTTTCGCGGCAACTTTCTGCCCACCTTCCCACCATTGTCCATCTTGAGCGGTTTGGGGAACGGATTGGGGGCCGGCCTCGGTTTGCGAGACATCGGCCCCATCTTCGACGTCAGCTTCGGAGTCTAACGCTTTTTTTTTTCTGCGCCGGACGTTTCTTGTTCGTCGGTTTGTTCGCCTTCTTCGCCCATACCCATTTCAGATTGGATGTCTTCCAACTGGTCTTCTAAATCAGCGGCACTCACGGAGGCATCCTGGAACGGCCGTCCTTTGATGCGATGCGGCAGGGCTAATTCAGCGGCCAATATGATGTCTTCGTCGGTGATTTGGGTACGGCCCTGGAAGGCAGCGTGTGCCTGGGCGCCACGCAAAATGACAAGGTCGGCGCGATGACCGTCTACTTTAAGAGCGGAGGTTAAACCAGCGATGGAGAGCATATCGCGGCGGGTGTACAACACGTTGTTCACCTGGCGACGGGCGTTGAAAATTTTCTCAGAGAGCGCTTTTTCATCGGGAACCCATTGCTCGCGGAACCCTTCGGGGTCTACTTCAAA
>JACSSI010000449.1 GCA_014879345.1 Anaerolineae bacterium
TCTATTGCTGGGAAACGGCCGTTCTCGCCAAATTTCCACGCAGAATTGTATGCCCATCTACCAGATTTCGACAACATATTGATGCCTAAATTCAGGTATAATCATTTTACTATGGCCTATAATGAACAAACAGCGCAACGGATACGGCAGTTGATAGCTGACCAGCCCGGCTTTGTCGAGAAGAAGATGTTTGGCGGTGTTGGCTTTTTGCTGCATGGCAACATGGCCTGTGGTGTCAACAAAGACGACCTCATCGTGCGCGTGGGAGCAGACAATTACAGCAATGCTGTCATGCGCCCCCACGCCCGCCCATTTGACATAACGGGACGCCCTATGAGCGGCTGGGTGATGGTAGAATTGGCTGGCTATGCAGATGATTCAGATTTATCAAATTGGGTACAAACAGGGATTGAGTTCGCCCTGACTTTACCTGCCAAATAAAAGTTATTACCCCCCCCTTACCCTTTCCCTTTGGGAGAGGGCTGAGGTATGGGTAAAAAGGAGCCTCACATGATTGAAAAAATACCTTTCGGCCGTACCGGCCACATGAGCAGCCGCACCTTGTTTGGCGCAGCCGCGCTGGGCGGCGTTTCCCAGGATGTGGCCGAGCGCACCCTGGATTTGATTCTCGAATATGGTGTCAACCACATTGACACTGCCCACAGCTATGGCGCTGCCGAAGAAAGGCTTGGCCCCTGGCTCAAGCATCATCGTGACGAGTTTTTCCTGGCTACCAAAACGGAAAAACGCACCTATGAAGGCGCGTGGGCTGAACTGCGTACCTCGCTCGACTTGCTGCACACAGACCACATTGACTTGTGGCAGATGCACATTCTGGTTGACCCGGAAGAATGGGAAACCGCGATGGGGCCGGGCGGCGCTTTAGAAGCGTTTGTGGAAGCGCGGGAACAAGGACTTGTTCGTTACCTGGGGGTGACGGGGCATGGCGTGACGATTCCGCAAATGCACCTGCGCAGCCTGGAACGATTCGATTTTGACTCGGTGCTGCTGCCTTACAATTACACGATGATGCAAAATCCGGCTTATGCCGCCGGGTTTGAAACGCTTTACGCGCTGTGCCTGGAACGCAAGGTAGCGGTGCAAACCATCAAGGCGCTCTCGAAAGGGCCGTGGGGTGATAAGCCGCAAACACGAAGTTGCTGGTATGAACCGTTTGAAGCGGATGATGAGATTGAAACGGCCGTTTCCTACGTTCTCAATCGCCCACACACCTTCCTCAACACCATCGGTGATGTGGATTTGCTGCCCAAGGTGCTGGCCGCCGCCGCCCGCTTCCAGCCAACTGATCAGGCAGAACTGGATGTGCGAATGAGCCAAATTGAGATGGATCCTCTGTTTGTGTAGAAATGAGGACAAAATAATTTTACGGACGATTAAAGATGGCATACTCGGCTATCTTTAATCGTCAATCTCGGTAACGTATGGTAGTTACGGCCCATTAGCGTAGAAAACGTCTTTCTTTTTCAAGTTCTTTCGTATCTGCTGAGTCAAAACCTCATGCATTGCCAAAAACACCTTTTTCACTACAGTTTCCTAGACAATCAAGAACGGCCGTTGTAAGCTTACTCCACAGGATAACTATGGAATCAGATTCACGCCAGCAAAGCCTGGCCGTTCTCCAAGCAAAAAATGATGCGCTCCGTGCTCAAGTTAGAAAACTGGAGCGTGCCGATCATATTCTAAACATCATTTTAGAAGGGACTGCATCTGCCACGGGAGAAGCTTTTTTCAGGGCATTAGTCAGTCAACTCGCACTGGCGTTAGATGCCAAATACGTCTTCCTCGGAGAGCTTTCCACAGAAAGTCAAGAACAAGTAAGAACATTGGCCTACTGGCGTGAAGGGAAACTGGTCGATAATTTCGCGTATGATCTGCTTGGCAGCCCCTGTGCCACCGTCATCAACAATAAAATTCAATACTATCCTCAAAATACTTACGCCCTTTTCCCTGAAGACCAGGCACTGGTTCAAAAACAAATCGAATGTTACCTCGGCGTACCTTTGTTTAACTCATCTGGCAAGAGCATCGGTATTATCGTGGTCATGCACGACCAAATATTGGAAAAAGTAAAGAACGCCATTCCCATAATCGGCACGTTTGCCGCTCGTGCAGCCGCAGAATTAGAACGGAAGCAAAGCGAAGCCAGTTTACATGAATCTGAAGTTCGCTACCGGCTCTTGATTGAACAGGCCAATGATGCCTTTTTTCTCCTGCACAAGGGTCGGCTTGAGCTTGTGAATAACAGTTTTTGCCATTTGTTTGAAGTAACGATGACGATGGTTTATTCACCCACGTTTAACTTGATAGATCTCATTCACCCCACCAGTATCGCCATGATTCAAGAACGCCTGGCAAAAAAATATCAAGCCACCATGCCTTCAGAGCGAATAGAATTCATGGCGCAGACGATTAACGGCCGTTCCTTACCTGTCTCTGTCTCCCTGTCTTATATTGACTACAAAGAGGGAACGGCCGTTCAGGGCATCCTCCATGACCTGACCCAGCAAAAAAGAGAAGCATCACGTATCCGTGAACAGCAAGAATTAACACAAGCATTACATGAAATCGGTGTTGCCTTCAGTTCATCCCTGGAACTAGACATCATTCTCGACCTTTTGCTAGAACACGTAGAACGAGTCATACCCTATGATTCCGCCAATATTATCTTAATAGAGAATGGGCTAACGCGCCTCGTTCGTGCCAGCGGTTATGAAAAATTCGGTGTCAACATCGACATTCAAAACCAACCAGCTTCCTTTAAAGTTGAGGAAACTGTGACATGGCAACACATGATCCAGAGCAAAAAACCACTGGTCATTTCAGACATCACCCAATTCGAGGGGTGGCTAGAGCCGACTTTTTCTAGCCAAACCCGATCATGGGCAAGTGCGCCCATCATCGTCAATGGCGAAGTTGTGGCGTTCATCTCCACCAATAAATTAGAAGTCAACTTTTACACGGAAGATCACGGCAACCGTCTGGCAGCCTTTGCCGCCCAAGCTGCCTTGGCCTGGCAAAACGCCCTCCTATTCACAGCGGCCACGGAACGAGCAGATGCACTTAACGCCACGGGCAACATCCTACGGGCGCTCAACGCGGCCTCCAATGTGCAAGAAGCCTTACCTATTCTTGATAATCATTTACGAGAGTTGACTGGTGCGGAAAGAATCACCTTGGCGCAGATGGATGCCAATCAAACATCATACACTTTCATTGGCTTTCATCATAATCAGCCAATCCAAAATCCAGACTTTCATCTTACCATAGAAGATACGGCCGCTGCTGAAAATATCATAAACGGCCGTTCTCACCTTGTTCCAGACATCACAACAGAATTGGGCTATCGTGCCGCGCAGATGCTCTACCAGTTTGGCATTCGTTCTTATATCAGCTTACCGTTGATTGGCAGCAAAGGTTCACTAGGTGCGCTTACGCTTAGCTGGTCTTATTATCATGGTTATAACGAAGAACAGATTCCTTTCCTCACACAAATTGCGGATGCGATTGCTTTGAGTTTAGAACGGAGCAATCTATATAACGCAGCCCAATACCGTTCTCAGGAATTAAATTTGTTGTATCAGGTTATGGCAGCGGCCGCCTCCGGCGGTGGGCAAAGCGATATTTTGCAAACAAGCTGTGTGGAAATTGCCACCTTCTTAAACATCCCTCACGTTACCCTATCCCTGCTAGATGAGCCGTTAACTCATCGTATTTCAAAGGAAGTCAACGCCTCCATCGCGGCTCAATTCATCCTTGATGGTGAAATCAGTTTGCTTGGTAAACAGATGACTTACGATTCCAGCAGCCACTTACTTAGTGAACTGATTAATAACAGAGCGCCTCTCGCCATCACTGTGTTGGAAACTTATCCGCTCTCTTCTGGTATGCAACAGTTGACCGAAATTTATCAGTTGGTCTCGGCCTTGATTCTGCCGATTCCTTTACGCCAGGAAATCATTGGTATCATTGGCATCGGTGCCAAAGAAATGCGTGTTTTCCAGGAAACTGAAATTCGCCTGCTGCATAGAGTATCTGAAGAATTGGGGCGCGTTTTGGAGATAACCGATTTATATGCACAACTACGCGAACACGCCGCCGAGCTTGAAGTGCGCGTGGTTGAGCGCACACAAGAATTGGCAGATGCCAATGAACAGCTCCAGGCACTCGACAAAATGAAATCTCGATTTGTGTCTGATGTCTCCCATGAGTTACGCACCCCTGTCACAAATCTCAAGTTGTATTTGGATTTGCTTGACCATAAAGGCGCTGCCAGTTTGGATCAATATCTGCCTGTTTTACAAAAGCAAGTAGACCGTTTGGGGCAACTTATTCAGGATATTTTAAATCTTTCCAGATTAGAATTGGGACATGCCAAACTGGAGTTTGACTTGTTGGATTTAAATGCTTTGGTAACTGAGGTTGTGGTAGCCCACGAGTTACGTGCGCAAGCAAAGGAGCTGATTTTAAGATTTGAGCCGGATGATGCGCTGCCTCTTATCTTAGGTGAACGCAATCAATTGGCACAAGTTGTCACGAATTTGGTTGTGAACGCTATTAATTATTCATTTGAAGGGATTATTTACATCACAACGGCCGTTTCTCCCCCCAATATGATCTCCTTGACAATCTCTGACAACGGGATTGGCCTTTTGCCGGAGGATCTGCCGCATCTTTTTGATCGCTTCTATCGCGGGCAGCAAGTTCGTCAATCCAGCATCCCTGGCACTGGCCTGGGTCTTGCCATCGCTGACGAAATTGTCCGTATCCATGACGGCCGTTTAGAAGTAGAAAGCACCCCTGGGGAAGGCAGTACGTTTCGGGTGCTGCTGCCAATCAGTTAACAAATCACCAGTAACGGCCGTTCTGCCTGTTTCACAATCTTGTGCGCCAAAT
>JACSSI010000450.1 GCA_014879345.1 Anaerolineae bacterium
GCTGCATGACGCGCTAGAAGCGTTTATCAACCATGATGTTGCCACTATCAGAGCGATTCCCAAGCGGGATCAGGAGGTAGACCAACTTTACAAGCAAGCATCTCATTTACTGGCTATTACTGTGACTAAGGAGGTTGCCACGTATGAACAGTCGAATATTTTGCAATGGGCTGTCCATAATTTGGAGCGCTCGGCGGATCGGGTGATCAATATTTGTGAATGGGTGATGTATATTGCCACGGGAGTGTATGCGGAGATGGATGGAGGTTATGAGGTAACGGCCGTTTCCCCTGCCTAATCTAACCCTAATCTGACAATTTCTTAAAAACCTCCAAGCACAATATGCTTGGAGGTTTTTTTTTATGTCTGCCGTCATCAAGGTATAATGATGTTTACTTTCCTGACTCTCTACACATTCTATTTTAAGTGAAGCTGTGATAAACCTGCCTGATTTCGACAGTTCAAATTTCACGATTCTTGTAGTTGATGATACCGAAGCCAATCGAACGATTGCGGCAACCCTGTTAACAAATAGTGGTTTCAAGGTGATGCTGGCAGAAAACGGCCGTTTAGCCCTGCAATCCATCCAAGAGAAACAGCCAGACCTCGTTTTGCTTGATGTGATGATGCCGGAGATGGATGGCTTTGAAACATGTCAGCACTTAAAAGCCAATGAAGCAACGCATGAAATTCCAGTCATTTTCATGACATCCTTAGCCGCGACCGAGGATAAGCTGAAAGGCTTTAATGCCGGTGCGGTTGACTACATCACCCGCCCGTTGAGCCAACGAGAATTACTGGCCCGCATTACTACCCATCTCAAAAACAAGGTTTTTACAGAGCGCTTTAAGCAGCAAGCGCTCTTTATGCAAACATTGAACGAAATCGGGCAAGCGCTTACCAGCACCCTCGATTTGCGCAAAGTGCTTACGCTGATCCTGGACGAGATAAGAACCCTCGTTGCCTATGATTATGGCGCAATTCTCATTCGTCAGGATGAGGTGTTGGAATTTGCCGCAGCCAGAGGCTACCCTTCAGACACCGGTCTGCTGCATGTTGTGATTCCCATACAAAAAAATGGGGACGATCTCTTTTGTCAGGTGATGCAGATGAAACGGCCGTTAGCCATCACCAATCCCCTTGAACACCCAGGCTGGCCCCCCATCTCATCATTGTTATCCCCATCAGCCTGGTTAGGACTGCCCCTTATTCATCAAAACCATACCATCGGCATTTTATCTCTGGCACGCAATACCTCAATCCCCTTCACAAAAAACGATATTGAACTCGCCACCACCTTTACTTCCCAGGCTGTTTTGGCATTGCAAAACGCCCGCGTCTACGACCAACTCTCAAAATTCAACAGCAAACTGGAAAAAGAAGTACAAATTAGAACAGAAGACCTACAAGCTGCTTACAGCCAACTGGAACGCCTGGACAACACAAAATCTGATTTCATCCATGTGGCATCTCATGAATTGTTTACCCCTATTGCCTTAATCACTGGCTACTGCCACATCCTTTTATCAGACCCCAATCTTGCCGTCAATGAGTCACAAGCCAAAATTATCGAAGGTATCAATAAAGGCGCTAAGCGGTTAAACGAAGTCGTCGAAAATTTGCTGGATGTCGCCAAAATCGACAATCAAGATCTGCACCTTTTTTTCCAAGACATGACCCTGTATCCGCTCCTCCATCAAATACGATACTCACTCGATTCTGCCTTACGGGAAAGAGACATTAGTATGCTGATTCACCCCGCCGTGCAAACATTAGGCACCATCCAGGCCGACCCGGAAGCGTTGCACAAAGCTCTGCTCCAGCTCATCCTAAATGCCATCAAATTTACACCAGACGGTGGCAAGATTGTGATAAACGGCCGTTCCCCCCAACCAAATATCATCGAAATCAGCATTCAAGACAACGGCATTGGCATTGATCCTGTCAACCAGGAATTGGTCTTTACCAAATTTTATCAAACGGGTGAAGTCAATCTGCATTCCACCGGCAAAACCAAATTTAAAGGGGGCGGCCCCGGTTTGGGTTTAGCCATCGTCAAAGGCATTGTCGAAACGCATGGTGGCAAAATTTGGGTTGAAAGCCCTGGCTACAATGAAGAAACGTGTCCTGGCAGCACTTTTTTCATCCGATTGCCCCGCCACCAACCAGCCAGCCATTAGTATCAGCCCACCATTCATCATCTTCTCAAAGGTAAAACTTATGCAGCTTATTGTCATTGGTACACAATGACTAAAGAAACCGGTTACTTTTCTGGCAAGATGTCTCTGGTGGAAACGGCCGTTTTTCACTATCATTCTAAGTGACTTGTGCTGAAATGCGCGGTTCAGTGGGAAATAGTGGGAAGAAGAGGACAGCTAGTGGGCTGTCCTCTTCGCTTTTTAAACACCTACACCAACCAAATTGGACAGCTTCGTCTCTCCTTTTCGCTTTTTAAACACTTCCAGCCAAATCTGCTACACTCCCCCCATGAACGTACCCATCAACCAAACCCTCATCCAACAATACGACAAAACCTTCGCGGAAAAGTTTCCCATCCGCCTCAAAAAAGCACAAAAAGCGGCCTTCCTCAACGAACTGGAACAAGCGCTGCACACCCGCCGCTACCAGACCAAACGCCTTACCCTCAAAGCCCTGCTCAAAAACCAAATCCTCATCACCGAATGTGATCAGCCGCAAGTCATCTTCCTCGCCCACATCGACACCCCCACCATCGCCCCCTTCTGGATGTCGCCCCTTTTCAAACTGCTCGGCCACACCCGCCAATATCACGGACTCATCCTCCTGCTTCTCATCCTCTACAGCCCCAGCCTGCTGGCCGCCTTCTTTCCTGAATTTGCACCCGCCCTCAAAACAATCACCGACATCTTCCTGCTGCTTTTTGCCCTGTCCCTCATCTCCCTTTTCATCCCCAATCCCCACAACCGCGAAGACAATACCAGCGGCGTTATCGCCCTGCTTGCCCTGGCCGACTGGCTCCAGGACAAGCCAGATATTCGCCAACACGTGCAATTCGCTTTCCTTGACAATGAAGAACTTGGCTTACTCGGCTCAACTGGTTTACGGAAGTATTGGAACCAACAGCACCACCCCTACCAACACGCCGCCATCATCTGCCTCGACTGTGTCACACGCGGCAAAATCCCGCTCATCGTTCACCACAAAAACGATGCCATCGCCCGCAAAGTTGCCCCCCACCTGCAAGCACATTTGCCGCAGACACAGGTACTCAACCTCAAACACCTGCCCCTCTCCGACAACTACGTCTTCAAAGATCTCGGCGCCATCGACATTTCCTACGCCGACGTCAGCACCATCCCCGGCGGCTACACCATCCCCCGCATCCACACGCCCAAAGACAACGACTTCTCAGCCGAAAACCTCATGCCACTGCTCACCAGCCTAACAGAATTTATGGAGAAAACCATTCAACCTCAAACCAAAACATCATAAACCCTTATCTTTTCTTTTTCAGGAGACCTCATGGACATTCAACTGATTCGCAACGCAACTTTACGGGTGGAGTATAACGGCCGTTTACTCCTCATCGATCCGTGCTTAGGCGACAAACACAGCATCCGCTCCTTTGCCGGTATCTCGCCCAACCCCACCGTCGATCTGCCCATGCCCGCCGAAGCTGTCATTGCCGACGCCGAAATGGTTATCATCTCCCATCTCCACCCCGACCATTTTGATGAGCCAGCCCAAGCCCTTCTACCCAAAAACCTGCCCCTCTTTTGCCAACCGGACAACGAAACCACCATCCGCGAGGCCGGCTTCCAACACGTCACCCCAGTTACCGACAGCGTGACATGGGAAGGCATTACCTTCACACGCACCCCAGGCCAGCATGGCTTTGGCGAACTGGCGGAACGTATGGGCGCTGTTTCCGGCTTCATCTGGCAAGCAGCAGGCGAACCGACTGTCTATTGGGTCGGTGATTCCATCTGGTATGAACCCATCGCCCAAGTCATTGCTGACGTGCAACCAGATGTCATCATCACCCATTCTGGCGGCGCCCGCTTTGGCGACAGCCGTCCCATCGTGATGGACGAAGCAATGACGCTGGCTGTATGCCAGGCCGCACCCCAGGCCACCATCATCGCCGTCCACATCGAGGCACTCGACCACTGCCCCGTCACCCGCACCGATCTACGCACCCAGGCCAACGACGCAGGCATCCCAGCCAGCCGTCTCCTCATCCCCGCTGATGGCGAAACGATAACATTCTAACCATAGTTGACACATCCTTTTTAATTATTGTAAAATCCACATATACCAAATATATTTTCCTATTCAAAAAGGTGGATTATGCCCCAATTACATTTTTATGTACCTGAAACTGTCGCCAAAAAAATAAAAGAACGTGCTTTGGCCTACGGTGTAAGCACCTCAAAATATTTGGCTGAATTGGTTCAACAAGATTTAGATATTTCCAGTTGGCCTGAAGGCTTCTTTGATGAGGTAGTAGGTGGCTGGCAAGGTGAACCGTTACAAAGACCGGAGCAAGGGGTGTACGAAATACGTGATACCTTACAAGTTAATCTTGAGGAATAAACACCATGTATTTACTCGATACCAATGCTTGTATTCGTCTCCTGAATAACAGTTCGACCTCACTCGTCTCACAGCTGCGCCAGCATAGCCCTGAAGTTATTTATCTCAGCTCTGTTGTCAAAGCAGAACTGATTTATGGCGCGTATCACAGCCAACAAATCGCTGCCAATTTACGGATTCTCAACCATTTTTTCGCTCCGTTTAGTTCTTTGCCATTTGATGACCACTGCCTTGAACAATATGGTCGAATTCGCAGCGATTTAGCACAGGCTGGCACACCCATTGGCCCGAATGATCTCATGATTGCCGCAACGGCCGTTACCCACG
>JACSSI010000451.1 GCA_014879345.1 Anaerolineae bacterium
GATGATTGAGAATGATAACCCCGACTACTCTTGTTGGACTGACCAGAGGCACGCCAATGGCTGTCCCTTGCTCCTTCGGATCATCTGGCAGCGTCACCCAGCGCTCATCTTGCGTAATATCTTTAATAATGTCACCACGACGATGCTGCACCAACCAGCCGCCCAGGCCACTGCTCATGACTTCAGCCGTAACACGATCACTAATTTCCACTTGTGATCCAGCCCGCACCAGGAACTTGTGATTGACTTCCCCAGCCTCATTGAGCAGCATAATGTTGCCCTTTGTAGCACCGACTGCCTTTTGGGTCTTATCAATGATGGTTGCCATGAGGATATTTGGGTCTAATTCTGCACTAATGGCATGACTGATGTCGTAGAGCAAGCCTAAACGGTTTCGCTCTTCTTCCAGGCCAACTCTTGCCCGTTTCAACCGAATGAGCGTGCGTACCCGTACCAATAATTCTTCACGATTATGTGGTCTGGAGAGGAATTCGTCTGCACCAGCTTCGATGCCTTCGATGCGGTGTTTGATTTCACGCAACGCCGTCACCATAATCACTGGAATCAGATGGGTTGTGGCTTCTTGCTTTAGCTGCTTGCACACATCGAAGCCGTTGATGTCTGGCATCATGACATCTAGCAAAATGATGTCCGGGTCTCTTTCTTGTGCCATTTGCAGACCCTCATGCCCATTCCGCGCTTGGATAATTTCATACCCTTCCATGCCCAGTTGAGAGGTAAGGAGCAGGCGATTTTCAGGGCTGTCATCAACGACAAGCACCACGTCTCGACTTCCATTTTGCTTTTCGAGGTTCATTTAGGGTGTGTTCCTCTTCGAGTTCATTTTCAACTGAATCCAATCTGACCAGTGTCTAATTGTACACGACCATTTTCAACAAGGAAACTACTCGCATTACGTAAAAAATCCAGGCTAAACATGGCTGGATCTGTTGCTGTTAAAAATGCCTGATTGGCATCTTTCACATAATCCAATAATAAGGCGCGGCGCTGTGCATCTAATTCAGCGACGACTTCATCAAGCAGCAAAATGGGTACTTCACCTGTTTGCCCCGTCATCCAGTTGATTTCTGCCATTTTTAAAGCCAGGATGGCGGTGCGCTGTTGACCTCGTGAACCATAACTGCTCAAGGAACGGCCGTTTAACAAAAACTGCCAATCATCCCGGTGCGGCCCCACACTGGTGGCACCGCGAGCCAAATCAGCCGCGAAAGAAGTCTCAACCGCTTCATCAAACCGCTCCGCCACCGCCGCTTCATCTTGTGAATGAGTCTGCCACCAGGCTGCCCACCCTTTGCCGTTGGTGTCCGTGTCGTTATTCCCTGGTTTATTGTGCCATAGACCCGGTAAATAATGAAGGCGCACCGTTTCCCGCCCTTCCGTCAGCGCTTCATAATGAATCCGGTGAACCTCACGCGCCAACTCATCCACAAACCTTGCCCGGCGTACCAGTACCCGGCTGCCCAATTTCACTAATTTCTCCGTATAAATTGGCAGCATCGCCCGTGAACTTTGTCCTTCTGCGATTTGACGTAGCAAAGCATTGCGCTGTTCCAGCACTTTATTGTAATTGGAGAGGGTACGGCAGTAAAGGGGGTCAATCTGGCACAATGTAATGTCAAGATACCGTCGGCGCTGACGAGGTGAACCCGTGATAAGCTGCACATCTTCTGGCAAAAACATGACTACGCGCAAATGCCCCAATAAATCCATCAACCGCACTTTGCGCTTATCGACCAATGCTTCGCGCCGAAAACTGCCGCGTCCATTTCTTAGCGATTGACTGCGCTCATAAATCAAACGCATTTCAATTGTTTTTACACCCTGGCTGGTTGAGATTTGTGCCACCAAACGCCCCACAATCACTGGCTCCTCAGCCTGCATGGCTACCCAATTGATTAGCTGCTGATCCTGGTCGGCGTGGGGAGATTTGGTGGTGGCCAGATAGTAAACTGCTTCCAACAGGTTAGTCTTGCCCTGGGCATTGTTGCCATGAATCAAAGATGGTCCCACAGGCAGATCAAGTTCTAAACGGCCGTAATTGCGAAAATTCGTTAAGGATAAGCGAGTAATATGCATGAGTAATACAAAATAAACGAGTTGGTATGCCAGCACAGCAATTCTAACATAAGCAGAAAATGTGTCATCAAAGTTAATCGCACCCCCATTATAACGCGCCGCGTCAAGTGTAACGTTTTAGTTTCTAAATTGGACCAATCTCAAAGATTGGTCCAATTTAGAAACTCACTGCGTACCCCTTCCATTTTAATCCGCAGGCTTTGCCATTCGTGCTATAATCCGACGCTTATGGAAGATGAAAAGAAGGGTTCGAAGCAATTGTGGGTGGGAATTTTGGTCAGCGTGATATGCCTGGCTGCCATATTCTTCTTTATTGAGCCATCTCAAATCTGGGAAGCACTAAAAAGCGCCAATTACTGGTACTTGCTTCTTACGGCTCTGGGCATTACGTTATTTCTGGTGATTCGTGCCTGGCGCTGGCGTTTCATGCTGGAAAACGAGGTTGCCATCATGCCCACGTTTCACATTCAAAATATTGGCTATTTGGTAAATACGTTTTTGCCGCTGCGCCTGGGGGATATTACGCAGGCTGTGCTCATCGGCAGCGTGCCGCCAGTTACTATTGCCCGGGGTCTTTCTACAGTGGTGATGGCTCGTATTTTGGACATGATGTTCATTGTGGTGCTGCTGCCGCTTACGGTGTCGCAAGTCGATTTTTTGCCAGAATCGGTGCAATCAGCGGCTTTGGCAACGGGTATTGTGACGATGTTTGCCATTTTGGTGCTGATTATTGCTGCCAATCAACGGCCGTTTATAACCAAAGTGACAACGGCCGTTTTCAGCCGCATCCACAGACTCAATACCGAAGCCTGGGTGCGACGCGTTGACGATTTACTCGTTGGCCTGAGCAGTCTCACTCACCTGAAAAGTGGTTTTATCCTCATCGGTCTAACCATTCTGACCTGGATTCCCATCCTCGGCGCCTACTATTTTGGCATGGTCGCCGTTCACCTTAGCCCTACGTTGCCAATGGCGGGTTTTGTCATGTGCGCAGCCGCCTTTAGCGTCGCTGCCCCCTCCTCGCCCGGACAGGTGGGGGTTTTTCACGCAGGCGTCATCTTTGCCCTGGTCAACATTTTAGGGCAGCCAGAAGCTGAGTCTGCCAGCTTTGCCTTTTTATACCATGCCATCAACCTCATCGTGATGACCGTTTGGGGCATTATTGGGCTGTTGGCAACAGGCGCCACGTTCCAACACGTCATCGACAGCACGAGACAGTATCTCAACAAAAAAGATGACAAAATCAATAAAGAATTGAGCCATCCCACAGACCTGGGTGTATAAAACACGAGTCGAGCACATATTGCCTGCAAAAGGAAGCTGTAGCAATGAGAATTTTAGAAGTATTAACCTATTACCGCCCCTGGGTGAGCGGTCTCACTATTTACGTTGAACGCCTAAGCCGTGCGCTGGCTGCCATGGGACATGATGTCACGGTCTTAACAGCTCAGTACGAGCCACAATTACCGCGCTATGAATTGATGGATGGCGTGAAAATTGTGCGAATACCGGTGGCGCTACGTGTGAGCAAGGGTGTGCTTATGCCCGAATTTGGCCCGATGGCCTGGAAGCTGGCCCAACGCACCGACGTAATCCATTTGCACCTGCCCCAATTTGATGCCCCTGGCGTGGCTATGCGCGGACGCATTCTGGGCAAGCCAGTTGTGCTAACCTATCATTGCGATTTACAACTGCCAACGGGGACGTTCAACCGCATGGTGGATCGGGTGGTTCAGTTCCAAAACAACTCGGCGGGGCGACTGGCTGACGCAGTGGTGACGTATACACGCGATTATGGCACACACTCGCCATACCTCTCCCAGTTTCTCGACAAAAAACTGCACATCATTCCACCACCGGTAGCACTTGAACCCTGCTCGGAACAAGATGTGGTGGCTTTTCGGGAAAAGTATTTGCGCAACAGGGACGGGGCAGCAAACGGCCGTTTAGCCATTGGCATCTCCGCTCGTTTAGCTGCTGAAAAAGGGGTAGAAGTGCTGCTCAAGGCGCTGCCCCAGGTATTGGAAAGGTTCCCTGAAGCGATGGTGCTGCACGCTGGCCCGTATGAAAACATTCTGGGCGAAGAGGCGTATGCGGCGCGGTTAGCACCGTTATTTGAAAAATACAAAAACACCTACTATCGTTTAGGCACGTTACATGGTGCTGAATTAACAGCTTTCTACAAAAATTTAGATGTGCTGTGCGTTCCCAGTCTCAACAGTACCGAAAGCTTTGGCCTGGTGCAGATTGAAGCGATGACCAACCATGTACCGGTCGCCGCTTGCAGCCTGCCCGGTGTGCGCCAGCCAGTTACCATGACTGGCATGGGCGAAGTGACTGAAATTGGCGACCATAACGCCCTGGCGCAAGCGATTATCAACATCCTGAGTGATAAAGAGCGCTACCAACGTTCCGCCGACCTGATTGCCGAAAGTTTTAGCCCACAGCAAACGGCCGTTGAGTACCTAAAATTATTCGAGACTTTACAACATGGCAAAGCCGACATAACCAGCACCATTGCCCAAGAACCGCCAGCATACGAACGGCTGCGCGCCATGAGAGACACTTTCAATAGTTAATCGTGACAACAAACACACCACCTAAACCGTTTATTCCAGAAGACGATCTTCTTTGGCGGCAGCTAAAGACGATTCCAGCCTTCCGTGCCGTCTTGCGGGCGATAGAATCCCGCTTCTATTTTGCCGTTGACCTGCCTGGCCCTGTGCTTGATTTAGGCTGTGGCGACGGTCATTTTGCGCAAATGACGTTTGACCACAAGCTCGATGTGG
>JACSSI010000452.1 GCA_014879345.1 Anaerolineae bacterium
GAACAGGTTCACCTGAAGGCGCTAGACATCTACACTCTCAAGCCAGCGACCTTTTTAATCAGTGACAAAATCGAAGCGTCAGAAGAATAATGTTCAATCGTTGGTTTGCCTGTTTACGAAAGCTAAACGGTAAAACCAAACAGTTTCAAGGAGAAATGAGATGACAGCACCTACTGTTCCCATAGAAAAGAGTGAAGGGAAACCTAAAAAAGAACGCCAAATCATCGTGGGTTTACTCATGGCCGCCCCGGCGTTTCTATTGATGATTCTCTTCCTGGTTACGCCATTTTTTGGCGGCATTTATTTTAGCTTCACCAATCAGCGCCTCATTGCCGCCACCGAAACAGAAGTGGTCGGTTTTCGCAATTACACGCGATTGTTAAGCCTCTCCGTCCTGCCACTTGAACCCGTGGTAGATGAGACCACAGGCCAACCCGTTTTAGATGAAACCGGAGAGCTAACGTATCCACGTTCCCGTGAGATTACGCGAGACGAGGAAAACTACCCGCAATATGCCGGTCTCACAGAATGGTTTACGTTTGATGTGGGTGATACCCGCTACGTCGTTTTAGCAGGCGACCCCAACTTTTACCGTTCTATTGTCAACAACTTCTTCTTTGCCATCGTTGTCATCCCTCTGCAAACGGGGCTGGCGCTGCTTTTGGCACTGCTCGTCAATCAGGGGCTGAGAGGCCAGACCTTTTTCCGCACCATGTATTTTGCTCCTGTCGTCACCTCGATGGTCGTGGTTTCGATTGTCTGGAAATTTTTATACGACCCCAATAACGGTTTGATTAACGAGATGATCAGCACGCTCACCTTTGGCGCGGTGGGGCCTATCAACTGGCTGGGCAACCCCAGCATTGCCATGTGGGCCATTATCATCATGTCAGTCTGGCAGGGGGTGGGGATGCAGATGATGTTGTTTATTGCCGGTTTGCAGCAGATACCCGGCTCCCTCTATGAGGCAACCAGCATTGATGGCGCCAATACCTGGCAGGAGTTTCGCCACATTACCTTACCCGGACTGCGGAACGTGATGGTTTTCATCTTTCTCACCATTACCATCGCCGCCTTCCAGTTATTCGATCAGGTATTTGTCATGACCAATGGCGGCCCGGACAATGCCACCACTACCACTGTTTTCCACATGTATCGTGAAGGCTTCCGCGAACAAAAAATCGGCTATGCCTCAGCGATTGCTGTGATATTTTTCTTGATTATCGTCGGTATTAATTTGATTCAGCGTTACGCTGTCAAAGAAAAGGAGGCTTAAGATGGCTACCATGCACACTCCACAAATCGTAGAAACGAATCATCCCGGGCATTGGAAAAAATCAGTTAAAACCGGGCTGAAATACATCCCTTTGCTTATCCTGATTTTTTTCTTTACGTTTCCATTGGTATTTATGATCGTCTCCTCTTTTAAGCGGGACAATTTGCAGATTTTTGCCGATTTGCGGTCGATGAGAGCCTTTCTCCCCGTGGGTGAACTGACCCTGGATAATTATCGGGCAGTTTTCATCAATAGTAATTTCCCCCGTTATCTGATGAATTCGATTGGGCTTACGATTGTTACTATTTTATTGGCGATGTTGGTTAACAGCATGGCAGCTTATGCCTTGTCGCGGTTGAAATGGCGCGGCCAAAAGCTGGCTTTGAGTGTCATCATCGCCACCCTGATTATTCCTGGGCAGGCAGTCATTATGCCGATGCTGCTGCTAGTTGCCAGCCTACCGGCGATCTCTTTTGAAGGCGGCGTCATAGCGCTGACGCAGGGTTGGCTGGACACTTACTATGTTCAGGTTATTCCTTTTGTCACCAGTGCCTTTTCTATCTTCCTCTTCTATCAGTTCTTCCAGGATATTCCGAAAGAGTTAGACGAGGCCGCTTTGGTAGATGGGGCTAACCGCTTCCAGATTTACTATCGCATTATTGTGCCGATGTCTGGCCCTGTTTTTGCTTCGGTGGCTATCCTCACTTTTATTTCCAGTTGGAATGCGTTTTTGTGGCCGATTATGACGGTGCAAAGTGACAATTTGCGGCCGGTTATGGTGGGGCTGTTGTTCTTCTTCCAACGGGATGTGCAATGGGCGGAAGTGATGGCTTACACCACGATGATCACGATTCCGGTGCTGCTTTTCTTCTTCCTCTTCCAAAGTGCCTTTGTCAAGAGTGTGGCAACGTCTGGTTTGAAGGGATAACGTGATTTCATGGTGTGGGGTGGGTACAAGACCTGCCCCATTCAGGGCGACCACAAGGGTCGCCCCTACTAAAAAAGGAGGCTTCCCATGGGAGCAATTGTTTGGATAATTTTAGGTATTGTGGCGGGGGTGGTTACGTGTCAATTGCGGCAGAGAACGGCCGTTAAAAATTACATAGTCTACATTATCGTGGGTGTAGCGGGTTCGTTTTTAGGTGGGTTCACCGCCAATCTTGTCACACGCAACCCTGTTTTTGCCCTCAGCTTTTCCAGCCTTCTCGTCGCTTTGTTTGGGACGGTAGTTTTTCTGGGCATATTTTCCGCGATACAACGATAACCTTACTGAAAAATTGTAATGACAAATAAAACGTCGCTTTCAAACGTATCTTCTATTCAAAAACGCCAACGTCTAGCGGCTGATGAACAACGGCCGTTATTCCATTTTCTGCCCCCCGCCAATTGGATGAACGACCCGAACGGTCTCATCCGCTGGCAGGGGGCGTATCACCTGTTCTATCAACACAACCCTGATAATCCGTGGCACGAACGGATACAGTGGGGCCACGCTGTCAGCCATGATTTAGTCCATTGGCAGGATTGTCCGGTGGCGCTTTCCCCCACTGAAGGCGGCGTAGACAAAGACGGCATATGGTCGGGCTGTGCTGTTGACAATGATGGCATCCCAACCTTGCTTTACTCAGGTGTCTATCCACAGGTTGTATGCCTCGCTACCAGCGATGATGGCCTGCGCACCTGGCACAAACATGCTGGCAATCCTATTATTGCCGGCCCGCCCCCTGACATTGACGCCGGTTCGCCTTGGGATTTCCGCGATCCTTTTGTGTGGCGTGAAGATGGCATGTGGTACATGCTCATGGGCACACGTATCGTCAACGAGGGCGGTACTGTCTTACTCTACCGTTCCCATGATCTGCTGACATGGGACTATCTGCACCCGCTGATCCAGGGAGACCGCAATCAAATGGAACCCTTTTGGACTGGCACGATCTGGGAATGCCCGAATTTGCTCACGTTTGAGGAGCAAGCCGTCTTGATTATTTCCTTTCAACATCACGAGACGGGGAAATTGCTTTACACAGGCTATTTCACAGGCACGTACCAGGATCAGCAGTTTCAGCCCGAGTCCTTACACATGCTCGATTATGGCGGCCATTTTTATGCGCCACAGGTTTTGCGGGAGGATAACGGCCGTTACCTGCTCTGGGGCTGGCTGTGGGAAGGACGCCCCCAAGAGGCATGGGTGCAAGCGGGTTGGGCAGGTGTCATGACCCTGCCCCGAGAACTGACATTGCGCCCGGATGGGAAATTGTCCATCACCCCCGCCCCGCAGTTACAGACCTTGCGCCGCCGCCACTGGCAGATTCAGGATGTAAACATCTCTGCCGGAGAAGAAATCACGCTTCCCGAGGCAGCCGGTGACACGCTGGAAATTGCGGCCACCTTCAAGCCAGCGGCTGGTGCTGCATTTGGCCTCAAGGTGCGCTGCTCACCAGATGGCGCAGAGGAAACCGAGATTCTGTGCGATTTGGCGCATGGCTTTATCACCATCGAGCGGGAAAAATCCAGCCTCAACCCAGACGTAGCCCACGACCTGCCGCCCGCGCAACAAGTGGTGCGCAATGCGCCCATCCCCCTGGCAGAGGATGGACTCATCCACTTGCATCTATTTGTAGATAGGTCTGTGATTGAACTGTTTATCAATGAGGAAATTACGCTGTCCAGTCGCATTTACCCCACACGCCCGGACAGTCTTGAGGTACGCGTCTTTGCTCATGATGTGGCTGTGGATGTAACAACGCTGGATGTGTGGCAGATGGCGTCTATTTGGGATGGAGATGGAGCATCAATTAGTGCTTGACACCATTCACTTAATCCTTTACCATTTACTCAATAAAATCCATAGATTTAATCGGGTTATAAAATATGAATTTATCAAAACGGGGTGAATATGGGCTGCGGGCACTCATCAATCTGGCTTCTCAGCCAGACACCACTGCTCTGGTGCAAATGAAACAAATCGCGGCCCAAGAGCAAATTCCACAAAAATTTTTAGAGCAAATATTGCTGACCTTGCGTCATGCTGGCATTGTGCAAAGCAAGGCAGGCAAAGGAGGCGGCTATTATCTTCAGAAACCGGCAGAAGCGATTACCTTAGGCGAAGTCGTGCGCATTTTGGATGGCCCCCTGGCTCCCATCCGCTGTGTCAGCCAGATGGCCTACGAGCCTTGCGCTTGTCCAGATGAACAAACTTGCGGCTTGCGCATGGTGATGGGTGATGTACGCAACGCCATCGCCGACATCTTAGACAATACCACCTTGCTCGATGTGGCGCGGCGGGTAGAAGCCAGCCAGTCACCACTCACATAGAGGGTTAGTTCAGTTACAGCGGCTTGAAGAGCCGTTTATTTTTTTGTTAATAACTATATTAAATCTATAGATATTAAGTAGTTTAATAATTACAAACAGGAGAGTTAAACATGGAGCCGAATTTCTTTCACTTTGTAATCGTGGGCTTTATCGCCCAATTGATTGATGGCGCACTGGGCATGGCCTATGGCGTTAGCTGCAACACCTTTCTGTTGAGTCTAGGCCTGCCCCCCGCTTTAGCCAGCGCCAGCGTGCATTTATCTGAAGTATTCACAACGGCCGTTTCCGG
>JACSSI010000453.1 GCA_014879345.1 Anaerolineae bacterium
GAAATTTCGCTTTTTTGCGTCTAAAACTTCAAAAGTCTCCAAAGAAACTGAATGCGTACCTCAAATCTCGGTGGTTAAGTTGATAGCATTTAGCATGCCACAAGGAAGTCCTATCGGCAACTATTAATTGCGCGTAAGGTGTGGGATGCCCTTGAGATCAATGCGGATTTTTTTGCTTTGTGATAACGGCCGTTTTTACCAACCTATGTTATAATCGCCCAGCTATTAGCCTATTTCGTGGGTACGCCACAAAAAACAGGAAGGAGGACATATGATTCGGTTAACCATACGTGTTTTAGTTTATGCTTTGGTGCTGGCAATCGCCATCACCCTCTCCCCAGGAATCAACATTTATCCACTTTTACCAGGTGTTGTTGACATTAGTGGAACCTATCTCTTATTTGGTATCCTATTTGGCTTGATAAATGCCTTCGTCAGACCTCTGGTGCTGCTATTTACAGCCAGATTAGTCCTACGCACCATGGGTGTGTTTGCCATTATCATCAACGTGGGGCTGCTCTGGCTCATGAGTTGGTTGGCTGGCGACGTTTTAGTCGTTAGTGAGCCGAAACTAATTTGGCTTCTGTTTGGCGGCACCGTTTTAACAATCGTGCTGATGGTGTTGGAATCCCTCTTTGGCCTGGAAATGCCCGCATTCCGCAGTCAAATCGAAACCCAATTTTACTGGCGCTGGGTCGGGCTGCTCTCCGATGGGCGGCGTAACAAAATAGCCGATAACCTGCGTGCGGCACAAATCACCACCATCATCATGCGCTACACAGAAGATATTGCCGTAGACATGACACCATTGTCTCGTTTCCGCCACTTCATGCAAAAAATGCTCTTCCAAGATGTGGATCTGATGCAAGATCTAACACTGCCCGAAAAGACACGGTATATGATTCAGGAACTAGGCCCCACCTTCGTCAAGTTCGGGCAAATCGTTAGCAGCCGTACCACAGATTTACCGCCAGAATGGGAAGAGCAATTAGCAAAGTTACAAAGCAATGTGCCGCCATTCTCTTATGACAAAGCTCGCGAAATTGTCATCAAAGAACTGAAAGACACGCCTGAGAATTTATTTTCATCATTTGAAAGGGAACCATTCGCAGCCGCTTCCACAGCGCAGGTACATCGCGCCACGCTGCATGATGGCACACCTGTTGTCATCAAAATACAACGTCCTAATATTGATGTGGCTGTTAGAGCCGATCTCAATGTCATCAATGACCTGACCAAACGAGTTCAAAGAAAACAAGTATGGGCCAAAACGATGGATCTTTACGGTCTGGTTGATGAATTCGGTCAATCTATTTTGTATGAATTGAATTACCGCAATGAAGCCTCCAATGTTAACTTGTTGGCTCGCAATATGGCACAATTTGATACCATTCATATACCCAAAGTCTATCCAGATTTAACGACCGATAAAATATTGACAATGGATTTTATGCCCGGTGTCAAAATCAACGAAGTCAACCAGATTGAAGCGGCGGGCTGGGATCGCTCACTTCTCGCTCGGGAATTTGTGCAAGCGATGATCAAGCAGGCGTTGTTTGATGGCTTCTTCCACGCTGACCCACATCCAGGCAATGTATTAGTCAACCTGGAAACTGGACAAATTGAATTCTTGGACATGGGCTTGATGGGTGAATTGAACCGGATGCAGCGCATGGCTTTGGGCGATGTGCTGGTGTCGATGGTGGAAGGAGATGGCTACAGTCTGGGGAAAGCAGGGTTGCGCTTGAGTCGTCCTTTGCCAGGAGCAGTCGTAGATGAAAAAGCTTTTTTGGAAGCAATGGAACGGTTTGGCGAACGCTTTTTAGGTGGTGATGCGCCTATGGATGAAGCGTTTAATGCCCTGCAAACGATGATGGGAAAGTATGGCCTGCGTTTGGATCGTAATTTTGTATTGGCGTTTAAGACGTTGATGCAAGCTGACCAGATTATCCGTACCCTGGATCCCGGGATTAATTTCTCGAAAACGGCCGTTGACAGCAGCACCATCCTCATGCGTGATGAAATCAACACAGACAATCTATCTGAAATGGTCTCCAAACAACTGTCACGCAGCGCCCGAGAGGTTGTCTACCGCATTCCCACCCTGGTAGAAGCCACCACCAAATGGCTGGATCAATACGAAAAAGGGGAATTCTCCGTCAAAGTTGATACCAGCGATTTAACACCCCAAGTTGATAAATTCGATAAAGCCATAACCAAAAGCCTTGATAGATTGTTGTTAGGGTTGGTGTTAACAGGCTGGCTTGTAGGCGCAGCCATCGCCAGCACCATCGACGCAAATGTTTGGGGCTTTTCACTGTCACAGTTGGCCTTTTACATGTTTTTAGCGGGTGCTGTTATAGGAGCCTTTGTCGTCATTCAGACAATCTTACGTTTGAATAAAGAAGAAGATAACTTTGAATAGCACTACGCTATCATAACCGGAACACACAAATTTCTGCATCCACAAATTATGCCCGATGAAAAATCATTTATCATCGGGCTTGGAGATAGATAAGACCATGCTACTTCTAATAAGTTTTATAACAACATTTATCTTAATTGTTTTAGGTTTTTACATCCTATTTGCTGGCCGACACCTGATTTGGGCAACATTAGGCATCGTTGGCATGTCTGCAACAGCCAACTTACTGGCTGTTCTCATAGCGGGGGGGGATACCGGTCGAGACCTGATCACCAATCAACAATGGGTCTTGGTCGGAATCGTCGTCCTGGTCGGGGTGATAGGCGTGGTGCTGGGCAAATACAAAACAGATATAGCAGTGCTCTGTATTGGCTTTATTGCTGGAGCAGATGCAGCCTTGTGGTTTTATGATGTATCTACTCATTTCATCACAAATGTGGCTCGACAATCAGAACGGTCAGCCTACGTAACAGGACTTATTCTAATTCTAGTTGGCGGCATCCTGGGTCTGTGGCTAATAAAAAAGCTTCGTGATGAAGCATTGATTTTGGTCACTATGTTTGTGGGTACAGAACTCATCATGGATGGGTTTGGATTCAGCCCCACCAGCAGTTGGACTGCCATCGTCATGATCACCCTGGCTTTAGCTGGCGTCTTACTGCAATATGCAATTTACCTGCGCGAAATCAAGTCCACTGAATTAGTTCCACAGCCACATCCTTCTAGCCTGGCCTATTTTCAAGACCTGGAACTGGATTTATAAAATTATTACCTGATGTGATGCATCTTATTTGGAAAGACTTTGTAATCTCAACTGCGTCACATCAGGTAACTAAGATAAACGTGGATTTTTGTCCAAGAAATCTGAGTGTATTCGTGTCTTATTTTGATTAAAGAATAATACTCATATATAAGGAACTGGACACTGGTTTTTTGTGTTTCTCTCTGGTCGGGGCTTTGTGTACAAAGCCCCGATAATTGACAGCATTTCAATTTTTACCAGCCTCCAGTAAAGGAACTGTGATATGGAAAATCAAACACCCGAAACGGGAAGCCCGTCATCTAAAAAGAAAAGAGATGGTAAAACTATTTTAATTATTGTCCTGGCCGCCGTGTTAGCCGTAGCCTTGGCTGGCATCGCATTCTTGTTATTTGCCTATGTCTTTGGTGACAATTCTGGTGAAACAGAAGACGGCGGAAATTTACCAACGGCCGTTGTCACCATCATGCCCACCAATATTCCGGACGCTACATTCGTTCCTCCCACACCTGAAGCAAACGATCCCACCGCCATCGTCACTTCCCGAGCCGGCGTTAACGTCCGCACTGGCCCCGGCCTTGAATATACCATTCTTGGCACAGCCCCATTTGGCACCGAATTAGAAATCATTGGCAAGAGTCAGGATGGCACATGGTGGGTCGTGTCCATACCACCCTCATATGGTGGCTTCGGCTGGGTATCCGCCGAGTATGTCAATGTACAAAATGCAGCAACCGTACCAGTCATTCCAGCACCCCCCACCCCCACACCGGTCGCTACAGCCACAGCAACCGCCACACCAGCCCCTGAAATGAGCTTCAACGCCAGCCGCACCACCATCAACGCTGGCGAAAAAGCCACATTAAGCTGGTCTGTTGAAAACATCGTTGCCGTTTATATGTACCCGGTTGGCGCTAATTTTGCAGACTACCCCGTAACTGGACAAGGCAGCAAAGAGGTACAACCCTACATCACCACCACCTACGAACTACTCACCTTCAATCCAAACGATACTACCAGTGCCGAACGTATTGAAATCACAGTAGTCAATGGCTTGACCAGTGGCCGTTGGAAACTGCTTTCTTATGTTGCACCAGGCAGTGGTTTGACTTCGCCGTTACCTGGCACTGAGGTTACGGCTCGCTTTGGCACAGATGGCAGCCTGAGCGGCTCCGGCGGTTGTAACAACTACAACGGTGGTTTTATGGCATTTGACCAAACCTTGCGCATCAGCAGCCTGGTATCCAGCCAGGCATTGTGTGCAGAACCGGAAGGTATCATGGAACAAGAAGGTGTATTCTTGAGCTTGATGCAACAAGCATCGAGGATGGCGATTAACGCCGGACAGCTAGAAGTTTTCGACAGCAGCGGCAACCGAATATTGGTCTTTATTAACGGCTAATCGTGTTAATTTAGTAAACGTAGCGAAAGGGGCATAACGGCCGTTATGCCCCTCCTATACTTTCATTCTCCAAAGTTTTCCGTTCGCACAATCTGACACGGAAACCTACCTGCCAAAATAATCAAAACAAGATAAGGAGATAGACCATGAGTACAAATGATAAAGTCCAACGTTCTATTCTACCCATCCCGGATGAGAAATATGTAGGTCTGACAACCTATGATGCCAAAGACCCGGAAGCCAAGTTCCCCCCGATACGGGATATCCGTCCCCCAAAGAGCGC
>JACSSI010000454.1 GCA_014879345.1 Anaerolineae bacterium
CTGAATAAGAAGGGCGCGGGGAATGGCGCTCATGAATTGGATTTAGTCGTTAAGCAGCGAATCAATATGATTTCCACGTGCTTTTAGCAGAACAGCAGCTTTGGCTCTAACCAACATTATCCGGTTAAAAAAGTGAGAAAGCAGCGCTGCTTCTTCTCGTTCGACAGTCGTTAATCCCTCTAATTGTTGTTTGTCCAACAACCACTGCATTCGCTGCGTTTTCTCATTTGGGGCAGTCATTCGAGCCGCTCGCCATAAATCTTCATCATTTAATTGATCCAGGTGAGCAAGTTCCGTCTCTAAATCGGCCGGAAGCTGATCTGCTTCCGGCAGGGCGGCTGAAACGGTCGCAACAACTTCTTCAGAAATTGACCGCTGCCTTGCTTGAGATAGTTGTTCTACCTGTCGATATAATCTATCTGGCAATGAAATCGTTATTTGCTGGTAACCCATAAAATACTCTCCATTGCGGGTTAAACCACCTGGATAAAATTGTACCGTATAACCATGGGTATTGTATCATCTTTTGTGGGCGAAAGTTTTGAATAAAAGTGGCAAGGTGGCAAAGTGGCAAAGTAATGAGATACCTACATACCCTTCATACCCTGCAACCTTGCCACCTTGCCACCTTGCCACCCTTAATATCCCCTCTCTAAATCCAATCGATTTGGCAGCGGTTTACCCTGAGCGGCGTGGTTGAGCAAGGCTGCCAGATGGGTCATACGCAGGCGATCGGTGTCGCGGGTGAGGCCAGCGCGGTGAGGACTCATCACGATGTTGTCCAGTTCATGCAGAGGCACGTTGGTGGCGGGGGTATAGGCGCGGGCCGCTTCGTCTGGCGGATAGTTGAACCAGACATCAAGACCGGCGGCGTGAAGCGTGCCGTCTACCAGGGCGTCGTAAAGCGCCTGTTCATCAACGATTGGGCCGCGCCCGACGTTGACCAGAATGGCGTGGGGTTGGAGTGCGTTCAGTTCTGTTTTGCTAATGAGTCCTTCTGTTTCGGCGGTGAGGGGCAGGCAGATGATGAGAGCGTGGGTGCGAGGCAGCAGGTCTGGCAAAGCTGAGGATGGGTGGATCTCAGCGTAGTCATCGGTGGTGATGCTGGTTTCCGATCTTCTCGTCGCTAAAACATCCATGCCCAATGCTCGGCACGCTCTCGCCACCCGTTGTCCAATTGCCCCATAACCCAGAATGAGCGCTGTTCTGCCTTCCAGTGTCAAGGTCGGACTGGGTTCGTAGCGGATGCGCCAATCATGGCGGCGCAGAGAGCGATCATAGCGGATGGTGAGTTTGGCGGCGGCGAGGAGGAGGGTAACGGCCGTTTCCGCCACCGGCGCCGCGTTATGATGCAAATTATGTACACTGATATGAGGGAATTCGGGCAAAATCGCTTTAGTCTCGTCCGGTAAACCAGCCCAGGGAATAATCAACGCTTTTAGCTTAGGGCTGGCAAGCTGCTCCCGCGAGGGCCTGCCGCCAACCAGAATCTCCGTTTCTGGCGGCACAACTTCACCTTGTGTGAGGTGAATAGTTGGATCGAGTTGCTCTTTTAGCACACGGTCTGCTTCATCCGACCGATCAAAAATAAAATGAGCATGAGTTGAAATGAGGATATGGACATTTGTAGTCATAGGATATTGCGTGCTGAGTGATAGAAATGGGTTTTCAATCTTTAATCTTCACTCTTTTTCTGGCGCATCATATCGCGGAATTGAGGAGCCAGTTCCGCGATGATGGGTGACGGTTCGGGCGGCTGCCATGCTTTGTACGCTTCTTTTTGATCAACGGGCCAGATTTCGTCTGAATGAATGATGGTTCCAGGGGAAACGGCTTGCCCTGAACTTGTCGAAGTGGCTCCTGAGCCTGTCGAAGGAGCCAACACCGCCAATGCCTGCCGAATCACCCGCATCTGCTGCGCTGCGTTTCCCGGCTGCCCCAACGTTTGCCCAAACGGGAATTCCACCGCCAGCGTGCGCGGCACACCGATTTTTTCCGCCCAATACGGCATCATTGTCACCAAAATGGTGCTGAATCCGGTCGCTTCCAGTTCACGTGCCAACACGGGTACGTTGATGCAGCAGTCCGGTCAGGTAGGCGTAAGCAGGATGCAATCCACGCCTGCCGCTTTGAACTTAGCCGCGATTTCCGGCGCGAAACGTTCCTGCCACGCGCTGGCATCAGGCGGAAAGCCCTGGAAGCCCATAAACGAATACGACTCATCCGCCAAACCGCCGATTTCACCAGCTTCAGCCAGTTCTTGGAAACGAGTCAGTGGCAGCACCACATTGACATCTTCCTCGGCAAATGCTGGATTGAGGTGCAAGTGGCTGACGCCCACATCTGCCTGGGCAATATCTGCGGGAATGGTGCGATAGGTGGGGTCGCCCCAGGTGGGTTCCCGCTTCTCTCGCTCAACATCAAAGGGTGGCTCAACCCCTTTCTGATACAAGCCGCCAGACGTAATCAAGCCAAACGTGCATTCAGCCAGCGGTTTCGTCAATGGCGTCCAGGGAATTGGATACGTTGGTTCCCGTTCTGTCATCTGATAAAACGTGGCAATGAGTCTTGGTAGGAATTTGAAGCTGTCTACGGGCATAATAAAGTTGAAAGATCGAAGATTAAAGATTGAAAGACGAACTCGCATCCAATCTTTAATCTTTGTTTTTAAGCCGGTTCGAGGGCGGTGATGACGGATTTCATGCGTGCCAATGCCTCAGCCAGAATGGCACGGGGACAGGCAATGTTGAAACGTTCAAAGCCCAAACCTTCGGGGCCGAACAGTTCACCTTCGTCGAGGAAAAGTTTGGCTTCCTTCAAGAAGAGTTCTTGGCGCGTTTCCGCATCCAAACCCAAGGCGCGGCAATCGACCCACACAAGGTAGGTGCCTTCCAGGGGGAAGACGGTGAGCTGGGGCAAATGCTCGGCGAGGTAATCGACCATAAAATGGTAGTTAGACTCGATGTAGGCCAGCAGTTTGGTGAGCCATTCCTCTCCGTGCCGGTAGGCTGCCTCTGTGCCGACGATGCCGAAGGTATTGCCGCCCATCAAACCGGCACGTTCCATTGTTTTGCTGAAAGCCAGGCGCAGGTTGCGATTAGGGATAATCATGTTCGACGTTTTAAGACCGGGCAGGTTGAAGGTTTTGCTGGGGGCGGTGCAGACGATGCTGTTTTGGGCAAACGCTTCGCTGATGCTGGCAAAAGAGGTGAAAGTATGGCCTGTCATAATCAGATCGCAATGAATTTCGTCGGAGATGACGAGTACATCGTTGGCGAGGCAGATTTCACCGAAGCGGGTTAGCTCTTCTTTTGTCCAGACGCGGCCAATTGGGTTGTGGGGGCTGCACAGAATTGCCATTTTGACGGCGGGATCAGCCGTTTTCTGTGCCAGATCGTCGAAGTCCATGAAATAACGATTGCCTTCCAATATCAACTCATTCCGTACAATCTCAGCTCCATTCTCTTCTATCGCGCCAAAGAAAGGATAATACACAGGGGGTTGGATCAGCACCTTTTCGCCCGGAGCGACAAACGTCTGCACCATGATTTTGATAGCAGAAACCACGCCTGGCGTTAGTATCACCCATTCCTTTTTTATTTGCCGACCATAATGTGTGTCCATCCAATTGATCAGCGCTTCAAAGTAGGAATCACCATGTTTGGTATATCCAAAGATGCCATGTTCCGCACGTGCTTTCAACGCTTCAATCACGGCTGGTGGACTTTTGAAGTCCATATCAGCGACCCAAAGCGGCAGTAAGCGGTCTGCGCCATGTTTGGCGTCACAGGCGTCACTTTCTACCATCCCTATACCATTTTTCTGATAATCCCATTTTACGCTGGATGTACCTATACGTTTTATTTCTTTGTCAAAGTTGTAAGTCATATTCATTTCCGATTTTAGATTTTGGATTGACGATTGGCAGCTTGCATCGGATGCTTCATTCACAATTTACCATTCACAATTCACAATTAATTATTATTTTCCTTGCCAGTCTGCTTTACGCTTGTTGACAAAGGCGTCCATGCCTTCTTTTTGGTCTTCGGTGCTGAAGAGGAGGTAGAAGAGGCGGCGTTCGTGGGCGAGTCCCGCTTGCAACGAAGTTTCGTAGACAGTATTGATGGCTTCTTTTGCCATTTGCACGGCGATGGGGGCGCGGGCGGCGATTTCGGCGGCGAGCTGAATGGCATTGTCGAGGTAGCTGTCAACGGGAACGATGCGGTTAACGAGGCCAAAATGCAGCGCTTCGGCAGCGGTTAAGCGGCGGTCGTTGAGGATGATTTCCATTGCCAGGGCTTTGCCGACGGCGTAGGTGAGGCGCTGGGTGCCGCCTGCACCGGGGATAACACCCAGGTTGATTTCTGGCTGACCGAACAGTGCTGTTTCGCTGGCGACGATCATGTCGCAGGTCATGGCGAGTTCCATGCCGCCACCGAAGGCGTAGCCGGAGACGGCCGCGATAACAGGCTTGCGGATTTTGGTGAGCCGATCCCAGTAGCCGATGAACGGGTTGTCGAGCATTTGGGCGGGGGTGGCGGTTGCCATTTCTTTGATGTCGGCGCCGGCGGCAAAGGCGCGTTCGCTGCCGGTGATGACCATGGCACCGATGTCGGCGTTTTGGTCGAAGGCTTCCAGGGCGTCCATTGTCTCGGCCATGAGTTCGCGGTTGAGGGCGTTGAGTGCTTGGGGGCGGTTGAATTGGACGATACCGACGTGGTTTTGGGTGTGGGTGAGGATGTGGGTGGGTGTGGACATAGGTTTCCTTTTTAGTGAAGAGTGTCCAGTGTTCAGTGTTCACTATTCACTATTCACTATTCACTATTCACTATTCACTATTCACTATTCACTATTCACTATTCACT
>JACSSI010000455.1 GCA_014879345.1 Anaerolineae bacterium
CCAAAACCAAAGTGCGCTCAGCCCTTATTATCATGCAGCTGATTTGCTGGTGCTGCCCAGTCGTTACAGTGAAACTTGGGGTTTGGTGGTGAATGAAGCCTTGCATCATGGTTTGCCTTGTGTGGTTTCTGATCGTGTGGGTTGTGCGCCGGATTTAATTGATTGTGGTAATACGGGTGAAATTTTCCCGCATGATGATGCGGAACAGTTGGCGGCTGGGATTATGCGTGCCTCTGAATGGATAGGGACAATGTGTGTTCGTGATACTTGCCGGGAAAAAGTAAAAAAATATACGGTTGAGTATGCAGCAGTAGGTATTGCAAGCGCATTCGATTACTGTTCAAAGAAGTAATTTACTGGGAGACAATGAATGCTCAAAAAGCTGTTCCATAATATTAGATATTTACAATTTAATTCATCATTTCTACGTCATATCTTAGGTCTTTACTATAAAGAAGGGCGAGCCTACCGTATCCCTATAGGGTCGTTGAAAAACATACGTCTTCAATATGATTCTACGATCAACTACCATGCAATGTTGGGGTTATGGGAACCAGAAAGTTTCCAATTACTGTCCCGTATTGTTAATTATTATTCCGCTAAACACTTTCCTCTCGTAATATGTGATGTGGGTGCTAATATTGGATCCTATTCTTTATGGTTTTCAATGCATACTCAACCCACGAGTGTCATTTATGCCTTTGAACCGGCAGCGGATATTGTTGTAAAACTCAAAAACAATTTATTCTTGAATCATGCGAATAATGTGACAGTTATAGAAAAAGCATGTACAGATCAAGTTGGGGAGATCTCCTTTTATCTTGGATTTCACCATCACTCTTCATCCATTGATGCTGAATGGGCTCGTGGTAGTGAAGATAAGGTTGAAGAGGTTGTGGTTACATCGACAACACTTGATCATTTTTTTTATGGCGATGATCCTGAACCTGGTCCGACTATCATAAAAATGGATATTGAGGGAGGTGGTACAGTCGCACTTAAAGGATGTGAGCAAGTTATCAAAAAAGAACGGCCGTTGTTCCTAATAGAATCTCATACACCTGATGAAGATAGGGCAATTAGTGATTTATTGTTAGCGCATAATTATCAAGCTTATCGGTTGAATACAAGTGAGTGGGTGAAACAAAGAGACACTGTACATCCTAATCATGACGGGGTATGGGGAACCATGTTGCTTTGTCCGACTGATTCAGACATTATTTCAGTTATTGAGTAGTTTATTAAACTCTGCCAGTTCCGTGAAAGACATCCTTTGACCATGCGTATATTAATTGCTGGAAATCCCCTCCCTTTTCATGTGGGGGCACACTTTTATCATGCGGCTGAGGTGTTAGGTGTGGATGTTGTTATTCAAGATACACAACTTGCTTTTTCTCACCATAGATTGATGCAGTCAGCCTATTGGCGGTTTTTAGGTAAACGGCCATTACATATGGGACGATACAGCCGAGCCATCCTTGAGCAAAGCCAAACATTTAAGCCTGAATTATTGCTATCTATTGGGGCTGCACCTGTTAATGGCAGTCATTTAAACCAAATTGGGAAACAAGGTGTTTGTAGGGCTGTGTTCCTGACTGACGACCCCTTTAATCCTGTTCATGATGCCGCTTGGTTTAAACAAGCACTTAGGCAGTATGATTATATTTTCACACCACGCCGTTCTAATCTTTCCCAATTAAAATCTATCACGAACGCCACGATTAGCTATTTGCCTTTTGCGTATAATCCTTCCGTGCATTATCCGGCGTCCATCCCTGTGGATGAACGGCAGATGGGTAGCGATATTCTTTTCGCGGGTGGTGCAGATAGCGACCGACTACCCTGGATCAATGCGTTTATTAAGGCGAATATGAGTGTTAAATTATATGGTGGCTACTGGGAAAAATATGATAACACCCGCCCATATGCGCATGGACATGCTGATTTAGAGCTTTTGCGTCATCTGGTTCCAACTAGCAAAATCAATCTTGGCTTGGTCAGACGGGCGAATCGGGATGGACACGTGATGCGCAGCTTTGAAGTGCCCGCAATGGGTGGAATGTTCCTAGCGGAAGACACTGAAGAACATCGTGACTTGTTTGGGACAGAGGGGGAAACAGTTCTGTATTTCAGTGATTATGAGGAAGCCGTCGTACAAGCGAAATGGTTATTAGCTCGTCTAGATGAGCGGCAACGATTAGCAACGGCCGTTTATCAACATATTACGAACGGTAAACATACTTACGCAGATCGATTACAAACAATTCTAGATACTATAAGGAGCAGTTGATAAGTGCCCAAAAAACCGCGCATTGCAATCGTTTTACCTGGCATTCAGTATGGCGGTGGCGTGCCGACAATGGCTTTGTTTCTCTATCAAGCCATCCAGGAATCTTTCACTTATGAAGCAGATTTAATCTCTATCGCCATGTCATCACGCAATGAATGGAGTACGCGCATTTTATCGCCTGCAAGCTGGCGAAAAGGGGTGCAAATTTCATCTGGGTCCTGGCGTTCAGTCCCCGTTACCTTTGTTGGGGCACAATGGGTGGAGCTTGAATGGCAGCGTTATCGGCCTCGTGTGGTGTTGGATGAGCTTTTAAGCAGATACGATTTAGTGCAAGTGGTGGCCGGAACACCAGCGCCAGCACTAGTTACCAAAAATATAAAACAGCCAACCTGTCTATACGTCGCTACCACGGCTGAACAAGACAGGTTCAGCCGTATCAGTCAGAGCACAGGTGTTCGGGCTATTCTGTCGCGATTTATGACATCGCTTTCAAATCGCATGGAACCTGCGGCGCTCAATCAGATGGATCATGTTTTTGCTTTGAGCCCGTATACATATGCACAGTTGGATAAATATCTACCTGATAATAAATTATCTTTGGCATTACCGGGTATTGATAGCAAGCTCTTTTTTCCAGCAGAGAAGTACCAGGTTGACGGACCAATTATTTGTGTTGGGCGTTTGGCTGATCCTCGGAAAAATTCACGAATGCTGTTGGAAGCCTATCATTTATTGAGAGAGTCTTTAGTTGATGCCCCACGTTTGTTATTGGTTGGTGAATATCCTTCTCGTGAAGATTGGGAGTTGGCAAAAGCGTGGGGGCTTACACCTTACATTGACGTACAAGAAAATCTGACTCCCCAAGAATTAGCGCCTTTATATCGTCAAGCATCCCTGTTTGTTTTAACTTCTAATGAAGAAGGCTTGGGAATAGTCATTCCTGAGGCAATGGCCTGTGGTTTACCGGTTATCGCTACTCGCTGCGGTGGACCAGAGGCAGCTGTTGTTGAGGACGAAACAGGCTATTTAATTCCAGTTGGCGATGTGAATACCTTAACTATGCGCATGACGCAGTTGTGGCAAGAGCCGGCGTTACGTTCCCGAATGGGACAGCGAGGGTGTGAACGTGTAATTGATCACTTTAGCATCGCTGCAACCAGCCGCATCTTTTTTGAGCAATACGAAGCACTGCTCCGAACCAGTTAACCGTATGCGTGTCTTGCAAATCCTGCCCTATTATCAACCAGCTTATCGGTATGGCGGCCCAGTTAAATCTGTACATGGGCTGAATAAAGCCCTGGTAGAGGCAGGGGTTGATGTGACGCAGTTCACCACCAATATTGATGGTACTCAAGATTTGGATGTGCCTTTGGGTGAAGAAGTGCTGTTGGACGGGGTCAAAGTCTATTATTATTCCGTTCAGGCGCCACGTAGTTACATCTACAGCTTTCAACTTAAACAAGCATTGCATAAGCGGCTGTCAACCTTTGAATTGGTTCATATTCATGGCTTATATGTGTATCCAACGACTGCTGCCGCTCATTTTTGCCGCCATCACCAGATTCCTTATCTTATTGCGCCACGAGGCATGCTCGATCACGATGCCATGCAGACTGGCAATCTCGTCAAAAAGAGTCGAAAACGTGCTTATTTAAACTTGATGGAAAAGGCAAATCTGGATGGTGCCACCGCCCTGCATTTTACGGCGGAAGAAGAACGTCGTCGGAGTGTATATGAGTGCAGCAAGGAACGATCTGTTATTGTGCCTAATGGGTTGGATGTGGCTGATTTTCCCCTAAAAGAAGAATCAGACGATACAGATACTGTTCTCTTCCTCAGTCGTATACATTCCCATAAAGGGCTGGATTTATTAATCCCAGCTTTTGCCGAAGTCATTCAACAGCATCCCCGCGCCCGTTTGCGCCTTGTGGGACCAGATAATACAAATTATTTCCCTCAAATTCAGGCACTTATTACCCACTATCAACTGCATGATTACGTACAATACGACGGTATGTTACTGGGTGAAGAAAAAATCAAGGCGTTACAACAAGCCGCTCTTTTTGTTTTACCCTCTTTTTCTGAAAGTTTTGGTATGTCTATTGTAGAAGCATTGGCTTGTGGGACACCAGTCGTGATCAGTGATCGTGTCAATATTTACCGTGAAATTGAGGCGGCACAGTGCGGCGTGGTTACCAGGCGAGAGATAACTGAAATTGCAAATGGCATACTTTTCCTGCTGCAACATCCGGCAGAAGCGAAACAAATGGGCTTGCGGGGACGGGCGCTTGTTGAAGAAAAATTTACATGGACGGCCGTTGCGGACTCCATGAAAAGTGTTTATCAATCGATCATAGAGAAGTAGACGACACCCACTGTCGTTGACCACCATGAATGAATAAATTTATCCGCAGATTTCGCCAATTACGCAGACATGTCCTGAGCGTTCGACTGAGTTCACGCCGAAGTCTTGTCGAAGGATTTTCTCCGCGTTCTCCGCGTCCGCTGCGGTATTATTTTTAAGAGGAGAGCATCATCATCATGTATATA
>JACSSI010000456.1 GCA_014879345.1 Anaerolineae bacterium
CAAATGTGAGCGGTTGGTTGTTGCTGGGGTTTTGCACGACGGCTCTGGCGCCAGCCGCGTCTGTGCCCTGGTAGGCGCCGCGCAGGATGGCGGGCATGCCGTGGGTGATGTCGAGGGTGCTGGATACATCTTCGCTAACGTTGAGCAGCAGGGATGATTCGTTGAGACGCTGTTTGATGGCGCTTTGCATGTGGGTGAAGGCTCGGGTGAGTTGGCCGATTTCGTCGTCACGCTGTTCTATGTGTTCTGGCCGCCATTCGTCGCCTTGGGCCATGCTTTCTGAGGCGATGGCTAGTTCGGTGATGGGTCGGGTTATGTCACGCCCTAAGAAGGCGAAGATGGTGTAGAAGAAGGCGGTGATGATGACCATGACGCCAGCCAGGGGGACACCGATGCTTAGGGCCAGGTTTAAAACGGTGTCGTAAGGTACGGTGATGACGACTGTCCAGGGATGGGATTCTCCTTTGATGTAGTAGATGAGTTCGCGGGCGTTGGTCTGGCTGTCACGTCCCTGGTAGGCGATGCCGGGTGAGGTTGCGCTGGTTTCGATTTCGCGGACTAGTTCGTCGGGCGGCTGCCAGTCGCTGAGCAGTTTGGCGTTTGCTGCATGGGCGATGATTTCGCCGCGCTCGTCTACGATGAAGCCTGTGCCACGGCCGACGATGCCTTCCAACCCGACGATGAGTTCGTTGAGGGAGATGTCGGGGACGCGGCCTACGAGGGCAGCGGTGGGGCGGCCTGCTTCATCCAGCACTGGCACGACGAAACTGACGATGTATTCGTCATCAGCGGATGGGGCAGGGGTGGTGGTTGAACGGTTTTCCAGGATGGCTTCGAGAACGGCCGTTTTCTCTAAATCAGAGAGCGCTACATTTTCACCATCACGGGGGAAGTAGGTAGTTATGCTCTGGTCTTCATTGACCAGGAATATGCGTCGATAAAAGGGATTAACACGGAAAAGTTGTTGCAGTGCCTTTTCACTTTCTTGGGCATCGGGATTCAATAGCTGTGCGTTGTCAGCATCCAGGGAAAGCAAGTTTTGCAAATTACTGCGGAATCCGGGAATTTGCTTGGAAACCGTTTGCGCGTTATGAGCCATTTGATTGATAACCAGTGTGGTGGAAACGGAGACCGCTACGTTATAAACCACAAATACCACCAGCACCAATACGATGGCAGCAAACAGAACGAAGTTGAGCATAAGCCGTTGGCCCAGGCTGCGCTGCCAGGGTGTGGGGATGAGTTCTGGTATCGCTGGTTTGAGCTGGGGCGCACCCAGCCAGATGAGCATGACAATGCCGCCTGCAATCAGTCCTTCGATAATCAGCGGCAGGAAATTGGCGGTAACGGTAGATGTTGCCAGATCAAATGCTGCCAGATTACCGACGTTGGGGTCGGCACTGACGAAGCTGGCAAAGCCTAAGATTAAGGCCAACAGTCCCATGCTGACAGGCCCGGCCAGGATGGGCTTACGCAGCCAGTGGAAAAGCGTGCCCTGGTAATTTTGCTGTATGAAATAGGCCATCAATAAGCCGACTAAGCCGTAATTGAAGAGGGGATACAGGTCGTGGGTTTGGCCTAATGAGACGCCGAGTCCTGTGGCTGTGCCTACGATCAAGGTGCCAGCCGGATTGAGCAGGGTGGCGGCGAACATGAGCGGCACCACTGCGAACGGGACTAACACGGTAATTGGATTGAGGGCGGCGGAAAGAGGTGATAATTGATTGTCGAAGGAAAGGTGTATGGGGAAAAGTTGGCTGGTTATGAGGGCAGCAACGGCCAGGCCTGCTGTCAGGTACCAATTTTGTCGGGTCAGCCGCTTAAACTGATCACGCAGAAGGTACACAATATAGGCCAGCAGGGAAACATACAATAGCAAAAGCAAGTATTCGAGCGGGCGCTGAGGAAACGATAATCCCATCGGATCTGCTGCTCCCCATAACTCTAGCGGCATGTGGTTCCTTTTTTACAAACAGTTTTCCCTTTACCAACTGCATTTCAGGGTGAATGATGCAAATAAGTTGACAATAATTAAGCAAATTATAGCATGGGCGTATCGGTGTCGCAATTAGCAGGAAAGGCAGATGTGGTTGTTTGTTAGCATCATATTAACAGAGGGGATTGAATAGCTGAGAAAGCTTCTATAATTTGTGTGGGAGGTTTCTTGAATTATGGCTGATTTTTTTGGTGGAAAACGATGGGGATTGAGGTTTGTGGGAGGGATAACGGCCGTTTCTCTCCTGTTGATTGCCTTTTTTGTGGTGCGGAACCTGGTGGTGCTGGGGCAGGAGCCGTCTGGCATTTTGATACCGTTGACATCTGGCGAAGGTGAGTATGATCCGGGGCAGTTGGATGACATTACAGACAGCCAGCGGCAGGAAATTCAGTTGATGCTAGATGAGAATATGGTGATGTTGGCAAAGAACGGCCGTTTACCAGAACCGAATCTTGCCACTCAAGTTGCTTTTGCCTGGCCGCTCAAACTTAAAAATGGTCTCACAGATCCTGGTTATCATGGTGTTTCCGGTTTTGTAGATCATAATTTTGCTTACCCCAACCAATTGCAAGATTACATGTGCCTGACTCGTACCTATGACACCAGTGATGGGTATAACCACAAAGGTACAGATTATTTTTTGTGGCCGTTTGAATGGCACAAAGTAAACAACAATGAGGTAGAAGTTATAGCGGCCGCGCCGGGCATGATTATTGGCAAAACAGATGGAAATTATGACCGGAACTGCTCGTTTAACAGTTCTAATTGGAATGCAGTTTACGTCCGGCACGCAGATGGGTCAGTGGCCTGGTATGGACACATGAAAAATGGCTCATTAACCACAAAAGGCATCGGAGAAACCGTTGCCGTTGGCGACTATTTAGGCATTGTGGCGAGTTCTGGGAATTCAACAGGTCCGCATCTCCATTTTGAAGTGTACAGAGCTACTCCTTATACAGTAAGCAATCTTATTGATCCGTATGCTGGCAGTTGTAATAACATCACTTCCTGGTGGGTTGAGCAACGGCCGTATTATGATTCTGCTGTAAACAAGCTGATGACGGCATCGGCAGAAGTTCAATTTTATGATTGCCCCACACCAGCGACATCTAATGAGAAAACCCACTTTGAGCCTGGGGAAACAGTCTATTTCTACAGCTTTTTTCGGGATCAACGAGTAGGGCAGCAAGTAACAAACACGGTTTACAAACCTGATGGTTCCGTGTCTTTCAGTTGGAATAAAACGCTCAATAATAATTGGTCATGGTCGTGGCATTACCAATCATTTTTGCTGCCGCCTGATGCGCCTGAGGGGTATTGGCTGTATGAGGTTGTGTATAAAGGGGTGACTTACCGCCAGGGATTTATGGTGGGTGAGGCCACGAATTATTTGCCAGTTATCATCAAAGACCCCACACCTACCCCTACTTCTACGCCCACATCAACCCCGACATCGACACCGACAGCCACAGCAACTGCTACGTCCACACCGGAAGCCACCCCGTTGTCGACTACTGAATCGTAGCAAAAAAGATGCGTTCTCTAAGTTTCTGCAAGCATCTTTTTTAGCTGAAGTTTAGGAAATCGGGCTGCTGTTTGCTGAGTTGTTCGAGGTGGTAAAAAGCGCAAATGACCAATGCGTGGGTGATTTTGCCTGAGGTGATGAGATGAGAAACGGCCGTTAACGGAATCTCCTCCACCGCAATATCCTCAGCCCCGTCAAACTCAGGTGTTTGCACCCAACGGGCGTTCAAAGCCAGATACGTGTGGCAGCGATTATCGAGAAAGGCTGGGTTAGGTTCTACCGTGCCAATGTGGATGATCCGCTCTGCATCGTAGCCTGTTTCTTCCAACATTTCACGCCGTGCGCCTTCACCGGGATCATCGTCCGTGTTGTCAACCATACCGCCTGGCACCTCCAACGTGATCCGTTCTGTGCCATGCCGAAACTGGTGAATGAATACCACGTTTCCCTCAGGTGTAATGGGAATGATATTGATCCAATCTGGTGCTTCTAACACGTAAAAGCCATGTTCATTGCCGGTGCGGGGTGAGCGGCGGGTATCTTGCCGAATGTTGAAAATGCGGTAATCGGCTAATAGTTCTGTGCTTAGTTTTTCCCAATTTTTAACCACAATAACTCCTGAAATTTGAGGGTAGGGGGGCAGAAGGCAAAATTACGCGGCATTTTCTGCCTTCAGTTTTTTGCTGCCTTTAGTTTTTTGATGACCTGATCTGTGCTGGTGAAGGCCAGTTCGGGTAGGTTTTGGATGTCGAAGAATCGGGCATCGTCGGCGTCATCTCCAGCTTGTAACTGCCCCCCCATGAGTTTGGCTTGGTAGATGATGAAGATAGAGGCGCCTGCTTCTCCCGATTTCCCATAGTCATTAAAGATGACATCTTCCAGGCCGGTGATGACAATCTCAAGATTGGTTTCTTCCAGGGCTTCGCGCACGGCCGTTTCTTGGGGATCTTCACCACTGTCTACAAAACCAGCCGGAATGCTCCATTTTCCCTTTCGGGGGTTCATGGCGCGGCGTACTAACAGCAAACGGCCGTTTTCCACCACCAGCACCCCCACAGCCACTTTGGGATCCACATAATGAACATAGCTGCATCCAGGACAAACCCGGCGCGGTTTGCCATTAACCAGTTTTGTAACCAATGGTGTGGCGCATTTGGGACAGTAGACAAAAAATTCGGGGGCAGTGAGGGCGGATGTAAGTTCAGTCATAGAAATAGTTCACCGCAAAGAACGTGAAGAACGCAAAGTGTTTAACTCATGTTACGCGCTGAGATAGCACGCAGTTTAACATAACGATAAAATTGAGGTCGTGGAGAAA
>JACSSI010000457.1 GCA_014879345.1 Anaerolineae bacterium
ACGACTGGCGAGCTATTGCCTGGGGTATAGGCGTAGGATAAACTCCTACCTTAAAAATTCGCTGCATACGTTGCACCTTTGCCACCCTGCAACATAGCAACGATTCACCATTTAAATCTTTGGAGAATTCACAGTGCTAAAAGCCCTCCTCAAAACAATGCGTCCGCGCCAATGGCCTAAAAACGGTTTTGTCTTCGTGGCGCTTTTTTTCGATGGCAAATTACTCAATCCGATCAGCGTCATCCATACCATCTCCGCCTTCATTCTGCTTTGCCTCATGTCCAGTGCCGTTTACATCATGAACGACCTGGCTGATATTGAAGCTGACCGCCAACACCCTGAGAAGAAGAAACGGCCGTTACCCGCCGGAAAACTAAACCCCACCATCGCCGCCACTGTCGCTGTTATCTTTGCTTTAGGTAGTTTGATTGCCGGGTTTGCTCTCTCTTTTTCACTAGGTTGGATATTATTAGCCTATCTGCTTATTCAAATTGCTTATACTTTTTGGCTTAAAAACGTTGTTATTTGGGATGTACTCATCGTCGCTTTTGGCTTTATTTTGCGCATTGCTGCTGGTGTTGCCGTCATTGACGTGCAGCGCTTTTCTCCCTGGCTCTACGTTTTTGGCGGTTTCCTGGCACTGTTTATGGTGCTGGGCAAGCGGCGGCACGAATTGACCCTGTTGGGTGAAGGTGCCAGCAGCCATCGTGCTATCTTGCAGGAATACAATCTAGACCTCATCGACCGCATGTTGACCATTGTCACCACCAGCGCCATCGCCGCTTACAGCCTCTACACCTTCCTGGCTGAAGGCTTGCCTGAAAACGACGCCATGATGCTTACCATTCCTTTTGTCTTGTATGGCATCTTCCGCTGGCTCTATCTCATCCACGTCCGCCACGAAGGTGGTGCACCCGAAGAGATTGTCCTGCGCGACCGGCCATTGCAAGCCACTTTGATTTTGTATGGCATCCTCGTCTTTGTCATTCTCTATAATCCAATGGCTTACTTCATGAATTAAGCAGTACAAAAAATTTCTTTTCATCGTGTCTTTGCGCTTCTGCGTGAGATTTTTCTATGACAATAGATACCGCTCCTGGCAAAATCATTCTTTTTGGCGAACACGCTGTTGTGTATGGACAGCCAGCTATTGCTGCACCCCTGTCTCATGTTCGGGCATATGCCGTTGTCAAAAACAATCCCAATCCAGGCATCCGTCTCATTGCTCCCGATTTAGGCAGCGACATTTTACTCAGCGACGCTGACACCGACGATGCCATCGCCGCCGTAGTGACCCAACTCCAAAAGGCAGCGAATATTCAGGAACTGCCCGATCTGACCATCACCGTTAGCAGCCAAATCCCCATCGCCAGCGGTTTGGGCAGCGGTGCTGCCATTGCCGCTGCTGTCATTCGCGCTTTAGCTGTTCATTTGGGACTGGGATATTTATTGACAGATGAGTGGGTCTCAGATCAGACCTATGAAATTGAAAAAATTCATCACGGTACCCCCAGCGGCATCGACAATACAGTGGTGGCTTATGAGCGGCCCGTTTATTTTGTGCGCCACCAGCCACGCAACCACATTGAGCCATTTGCCGTCGCCAAGCCGCTGCGCCTGCTGGTTGCTGATACCGGCATTCGCAGCAGCACCAAAGATGTTGTCGGCGATGTGCGCCGCCAATGGGAACTCGACTCCTCCACCTTTAACACTATCTTTGAAAGCTGTGGGCGCATCGCCAATACCGCCCGTCAGGCTCTCGAGGCAGGTGACGTGGCTCAAATCGGTCAGTTGATGACCGAAAACCACGCCTTGTTGCAAAAGATGTCGGTATCCGAACCTAAATTAGATAGACTCGTGGAAGTGGCACTGGCCGCAGGGGCATTAGGGGCTAAACTCAGCGGAGCCGGGCGTGGGGGGAATATGATTGCATTGGTGACTGATGATGTAGAAACGGCAGTTTCCACCGCCCTCCTTTCTGCCAATGCCAAAAATATCCTCACCACCACCATTCTGCCGACAAAAAACTTTCCACCACAAGGTGGTTAGACGAATCCCCCCCAAATCCGGTATCATTTAAGAATTACATGAGAAACAAAAAAAGCCAACCTTGCGGTTGGCTCGATTTGCTCAGATTAAAACGATGCTTTTATTTAGATGCTGTTTTCAAGCAACGCGTACAAACATGTTTCCGTACTTTACGTCCATCTTCATAAAAGCTGGCGCGTTGAATATTCGGTTTGAATTGACGCTTTGTCTTCCGCTCTGAAAAGCTGCGGTTCTGACCTGAGATGGGCTTCTTGCCACAAATTTCACATTTAGCCATAATTTCACCTACCCGGGCAAATTAAAAGCGACCGAACGTGGTCGCTTAGATTTCTAATGAACAGCCTGCGATTATAAACAAGAGCAGAAATTTGTGCAAATGAGGTATTGTCGTTACTCTAATAGGCTGGAGACTATTGAGAGATCGCTCAAAAAGTCACGATTAAATGGCTGAATCGGATAGGAGATAACATGCCAATAAAGGAAGAAACTTTGGGAACGATAGAAATTTCAACAGGAACAATCGCAACCATTGCCAACCAGTCAATTAACCAATGTTATGGTGTGGTGGGGATGGCCAGCAAAAACCTGGTCAATGGCATTGCAAGCTTGCTCTCCATTGATGGAGCCCGCCGGGGCATTGACGTATTTATGGAAGATGACAAAATCGTCATCGACGTTTATGTGATTGTGGAATATGGTGTGCGTATTCGTACCGTGGCGGAAAGCATTCAAAACACCGTTAAGTATCATGTGGAAAAATCGTTGGGACTGCCGGTAACGGCCGTTAACGTATACGTCCAAGGTTTAAGAATCAGCAGTAAAAATTAATTCGCAAAACCCAACGTAGGTTGGAGGATGGAGATAGTGACGGAGAAAGAAACTGCCGCTGCACCCCCCACAGACCGTAAATGGTTACAGTGCAACGGCCAACAACTACGCAAAATGGCACACGCCGGATTACTCTGGCTTGACCACAATCATGAAGAAGTAAACGCTCTCAACGTATTCCCCGTGCCGGATGGCGATACCGGTACCAATATGCTGCTAACCATGCGTTCTGCCTATAAGCAGATCCAAAATAATGACAGCAGCCATGTGGGCAAAGTTGCCAGCAGTTTATCCCATGGCGCACTCATGGGCGCTCGTGGCAATTCTGGCGTGATCCTCAGCCAAATTTGGCGCGGCCTGGCCAAGCCCCTCAATGAAAAGGAAACTTTCAACGCCGACGACCTGGCAAAAGCGCTCAAAAGTGCCGCTGATACAGCTTATGGTGGCGTCATGCGTCCCGTTGAAGGCACCATTCTAACTGTCATTCGTTCTGGGGCAGATGAAGCGGCCAATGCCGTGGAAATCACAAAAGATTTACGCTTTGTTTTGGCACGTGTCATTGAAAGCTGTCAGCAAACGCTCGAAAAGACACCCGCTATGCTGCCTATTCTCAAGCAAGCAGGTGTAGTCGACTCTGGTGGACAAGGCCTCGTCTACCTGTTGGAAGGGATGCTGAAATACGCTCAGGGCGAACTCTCTTTGGAATCGGTCGCAACTTCGCGCATGGCAACGGCCGTTGCCGACGCGCCAGCCCAAGCCCATGCCATTCCCGACGGGGGTGATCTTGAATTCCCCTACGACGTTCAATTTATTTTAATGGGTCAAAACCTGAACGTCATCGAAGTGCGTAACAAAATTGACGCCATGGGAGATTCAACCGTCGTCGTCGGCGACGAAAACATCATCAAAGTTCACATCCACGTCGCGGATCCAGGTGAACCCCTCAGCTACGGCATCAGCCTCGGCAAAGTTACCGATGTTGTTGTGGAAAACATGCAGCTACAAATGGAAGAAATTGTAGGCAATTCCTTCGCCGCCAACGGCACAGCCCCCACCCCTAACGTCATCGTTGAACCTGGTCAAATTGGCGTTGTTGCCGTGGCTCCTGGTGAGGGACTAGCCGAAATCTTTCGCAGTCTAGGGGTAGCCTACGTCGTCAATGGCGGCCAAACCAACAATCCCAGTACCGAAGAGATTTTCCAGGCCATCCAGGACGTGCCAACCGATAAAATCATCATCCTGCCAAACAATAAAAACATTTTTCTGGCATCTGAAGCGGCCCGTGATTTAAGCTCCAAGCAAGTCTCTGTGATTCAAACCCGCACTATTCCCCAGGGCTTTGGTGCCATGCTCCATCATGATCCAGATGGCGATCTGGCTGAGACAGCTGCCGCCATGACAGACTCTCTGGGCGATATTGCTACAGGAGAAATCACACAAGCTACACGCAGCGTCACCATTGACGACATAGAAGTGAATGAAGGTGAGATATTGGGGTTGGTAAACGGCCGTTTATGTACATCCGGCGCCACATTCACAGAAGTTCTAGAACAAATGCTTGCAGACATGGACATGGACGAACGGGAACTCGTCTCCCTCTACTATGGCGCAGATGTCAACGAAAAAGACGCCCAAGAAGTAGCCGCTCAAATTGAAACCCTCTATCCCGCTGTCGAAGTAGAAGTACTGTCCGGCGGTCAAGCCCATTATTTCTACATTTTGGGAGCAGAATAACGCCCATGACCTTAAAAATCGTCACCGACAGCGCTTGTGATGTCCCCCAGGATTTAGCCAAATCCCTGGGTATCACCATCATCCCCGTCTACATCAACATTGGCGAAGAAGGCTACCGGGAGGGGGTAGACATTACACGGGAAGAATTTTATAAAAACCTGTCCAATTACGCCGTCTATCCCACAACAGCAGCCCCTGCCATCGGCACCTTCACTCAAGTGTATGAGC
>JACSSI010000458.1 GCA_014879345.1 Anaerolineae bacterium
CGCTACAGTACCGCCACCGTTACCATTTCAAAACAACCGCTGCCACACCAGCAGCAGCCTCAATTTGCGAAGGCGAATGAGGCGTTGCTGGCTGGTTTGGCTTGGTTGGGACATGGGGAGTGTAACGGACGTTTTTACATCCAGTCCTCCATCCCCAGAGGGCGCGGGTATGGGTCTAGCACGGCTGATATGGGGGCAGTTTTGTATGCGTTGGCGGCGGCTTGTGAACGGCCGTTGTCCAGCATCCAGGCCACACACATGGCAGCCAACATCGAGCCGACCGACAGCACCTTATTTCCAGGCTTGGTCATGCTTAACCACATTAACGGACAAATCACAGCAACATTACCCGAAGCGCCGCCATTGGTGGTATTGGTCATTGACCCTGGCAAAGTTATCGACACAGTGAAATATAATCACCAGGTCAATCGAAACGCCCTTGAAACATTAGCCCCCACCCACCAAATCGCCTTTAGCTTGCTAAAACAAGGACTCCTGCTTCAAGATTGGAACCTGGTGGGCAAGGCAGCCACATTGAGCGCCACCACCCACCAAAAAATCTTGTTCAATCCCCTGCTAGACAGTGTATTGAACCTGGCAAAAAACACCTCAGCCTTGGGCGTCTGTCGGGCACACAGCGGCAGTTTACTTGGCTTGTTATTAGAACCGGCAACGTCAGATATCGAAGCAATTTTCAGATATATACAATCCCATTTGCCCAGCCCTACAAAAACGTTTATCACCTCTTTAGTCGATGGCGGACCCCGCTACAATATGCCATTTCATACCTATTCGCACCCAAATAAACTGGATGCTGCTAAACCCTATTGGCATAAACTCGAAACGAATGTTCAACCGGTTTAAATTTTTTTCATGGGTTTAATATCGAACTATGAAGGAAACAGCCAACACGATGATTTTATTTTATGCAGAAGGAACAAACCTCACCAATATCGAAAAAGTAGTCTATAATAATTTCATCTTAAGCTCCTATTCTTCTCAGGCTTCTGTCAAACTGCCCAAGGCTATGGACAAGCGCCGGAAGTCACCATTGTGGGGCAGTCTATGAATGTGGGTAAGCCGATTGCTATGTATTTTTTGACCAACCTGGCAACATACATCAGTTATCATCACGGCACATGGCACGTGATGACCCACACGCTATGCGCGGATGCGCTGGCTGGTATCTATTTTGATGCGTCATATTGAGCCAGCAACGGCCGTTTAGAAAACAGCTTATGAACACACCATGTCAGAAAATCAGTACCCGTTAACGTTTGTCAGGTTTCAGCTAGAGAGACACCCACCTCTCGGTTAAATCTGATAAGTCTAATTGAATCGTTACACTATAATCAAAGGAAAGGAAACATGAAAACCACTAGAAAACTCACTGACTTAAAACGACCCGTGCCAAGCGACATCGACATCGCCCAGGCCATCGAGCCGCTGCCTATTGCCCAAATTGCAGAAGCGGCTGGCATTTTACCCGAGGAGTTGGAGCCTTACGGCCGTTATAAAGCCAAAGTCTCCCTCGATGTGCGTGAACGGCTGGCCGACCAGCCCAACGGCAAATACATCGTCGTCACCGCCATCACCCCCACCCCCCTGGGTGAAGGTAAAACCACCACCACCGTCGGCTTAAGCCAGGCGATGGGCGCCTACCTGGGCAAAAACATCTTTACCTGCATCCGCCAACCCAGCCAGGGACCAACCTTTGGCATCAAAGGTGGTGCGGCCGGTGGTGGCTACAGCCAGGTCATCCCCATGGAAGAATTCAACCTGCATCTCACAGGCGACATTCACGCCATCACCGCTGCCAACAATTTGCTGGCGGCAGCCATTGATACGCGTTTGTTCCATGAATCCACACAAAACGACGCTGCTCTCTATAAACGGCTCGTTCCCAGCAAAAATGGCAAACGTGAATTCTCCCCCATCCAGATGCGCCGTCTCAAAAAACTAGGCATCGACAAAACCGACCCCGACAGCCTGACCGAAGAGGAAGCCACCCGCTTTGCCCGCCTGGATATCGATCCCGACACCATCACCTGGCGGCGCGTCACCGATACCAACGACCGCATGTTGCGCGGCATCATCGTAGGCGAAGGGCCAGCCGAGAAAGGCCACAGCCGCGAAACTGGCTACGACATCACCGTCGCCAGCGAAATCATGGCAATTTTGGCGCTGTCCACGTCCCTGGCCGATATGCGCGAACGCATTGGCTCCATGGTGATCGGCATGAGCCAGGCTGGCGACCCCATCACCGCTGAAGACATTGGCTGTGCGGGCGCGTTGACGGTGCTGATGAAAGACACCATCCAGCCTACCCTGATGCAAACCCTGGAAGGCACACCCGCCTTCGTCCATGCCGGCCCCTTTGCCAACATCGCGCACGGCAATTCTTCCATTGTGGCGGATCAGATTGCCTTGAAACTGGTCGGCGCGGACGGCTATGTCATTACGGAAGCTGGTTTTGGCGCCGATATTGGCATGGAGAAGTTCTTCAACATCAAATGCCGGTACAGCGGCCTTGTGCCCAACACCGTTATCCTGGTGGCGACAATTCGGGCGCTCAAGATGCACGGTGGCGGCCCCAAGGTAACGGCCGGTAAACCGTTGGATCCGGCCTATACCAATGAAAATCTGGAACTGCTGGCAGCAGGCTGTGTCAACATGGAAGCCCACATCCGCAATGCCCGCCGCTTTGGTATTCCGGTGGTGGTGGCGGTCAATCGTTTCCACACGGACACGGATGCCGAGGTGGAGATGGTACGGCAGCGTGCGTTGGCGGCTGGCGCGGAAGATGCTGTCATGTCGAACCATTGGGCTGATGGCGGGAAGGGTTCTATCGAGTTGGGTGAAGCGGTGATTGCCGCTTGTGAGAAGCCGTCTGAATTCAAGTTCCTCTATCCGTTGGAGATGAGTATCAAGGAAAAAATCGAGACGATTGCCAGGGAAATTTACAATGCAGACGGTGTAACCTACTCGGAAAAAGCCGAAGCGCAAATTGCCTCGTATACGCGCAATGGCTTTGACAAACTGCCCATGTGTATGGCAAAAACGCATCTGAGCATCAGCCATGATCCGGCGTTGATTGGCGCCCCCAGCGGCTTTACGGTGCCGGTGCGCGAGGTACGAGCCAGTGTGGGCGCAGGCTTCCTCTATCCACTGCTCGGCACGATGAGCACAATGCCTGGGCTGCCGACCCGCCCGGCGTTCTTCGATATTGATTTGGATTTGGAAACGGGTCAGGTTGTTGGCTTAATGTAAGCCAGCGCTTAAAACGCTTAATAAGCGTTTACAAATAATTTAGCGTTTCAGATTGGTCCAATCTTGAAGATTGGACCAATCTTTTTACCGTTGCACACGCCCAGACGCATCGCCGCCAGCCAGTCGCTTCACTTCCGACACCGTTGCCAAATTGACATCGCCCAGAATGCTGTGCTTGAGACAGGAGGCCGCCACCGCAAAATTCAGCGCATCTTCATCCGCCATGCCCGTGTGCAAACCGTAAATCAGGCCAGCCGCAAACGAGTCGCCCCCGCCCACACGGTCGATGATGTCGGTAATGTCGTAGCGGCGACTGAGGAAGAACTCGCTGCCATTGTAGAGACACGCCGACCAGCCATTGTGACTGGCGCTAAAGCTCTCGCGTAAGGTGATGGCCTGATATTTCAGATTGGGGAAGGTGGCAAACATCTTTTGCGCCAACGCTTCATACCGCGCCGTATCCAAATCGCCAGAGGTGACGGCATGATCTACATCAGCATCTTCTAGTTTCACGCCCAACGATTTCTGGCAATCTTCTTCGTTGGCGATGCCCACATCCACATATTTGACAAGTTCGCCCATCACTTCTGGTGCTGTTTTGCCATACTGCCACAACTTCTTGCGGAAGTTATAATCGCAGGAAACAGTCACACCACGAGCTTGCGCTTCTTGCACAGCTTTTAATGACAATTCGGCGGCCGTTTCGCTGATGGCGGGGGTAATGCCGGTGATGTGGAACCAGCCAGCGCCGTCAAAAATCGCATCCCAGTCAAAATCTGAGGGTTTGGCCGTGCTGATGGAGGCATGGGCGCGGTCATAGACCACGTTGGAAGCGCGTTGGTTGGCGCCCGCTTCCAGAAAGTAGATGCCCATGCGTTCACCCTGCCGCGCGATGAGCGAGGTATCGACGCCATAACCGCGCAGGAACCGGATGCAGGCATCGGCCAGCGGATTGGCGGGCAACGCGGTGACAAATGCAGAATCCAGGCCAAAGTTTGCCAGTGACAAGGCGACGTTGCCTTCGCCGCCGCCAAACGTCGCTTCCAGGATGGGGGATTGAAAAAAGCGCTCTACGCCGGGGGATTTCAAGCGGAGCATAATTTCGCCTAAGGTAATTACTCGACTGGTCATGATTATTTTCCTCGTATTTGTTGAACTAATTTGACGCCTTCGGCGGTCAGTTTTTCGATTTTCTCAAATTCACCGGCATTGATGAGTTGCTTGGTTGCCACCCAACTGCCGCCACAGGCATGAACCATGGGCAAGCTCAGGTAATCGGCGAGATTGCCAGTGCTAACGCCGCCGGTGGGGATGAAGGTGACGCCGCCATACGGCGCGGCAATCGCTTTGAGCGCGTTGACACCACCGGCCGCTTCCGCCGGGAAGAATTTCACCAATGTGATGCCTTTGTTCAAGGCCATGTTGATTTCGGTGGGGGTCATGACGCCGGGGGTGATGGGGACGTTGTGGGCGATACACCAATCGACAACGGCCGCATCAAAACCAGGGGTAACTATAAATTTTGCGCCTGAGGCAACGGCCGTTTCTGCCTGTTCAAC
>JACSSI010000459.1 GCA_014879345.1 Anaerolineae bacterium
ACCCCTTCCAAAATATGGAATTGTCCAATAAACGTGTGGATAGCCTGCACATCGAGTAAATTAGTCATACAACGCCCCCAAATACGCTTGCTGCACCGTCTCGTTCGCCGAAATTTCGGATGGCGTGCCTTCGGCCAGCACCTCGCCATAGTGCATCACCGTAATCGTATCGGAGACATTCATGACCACATTCATGTTATGCTCCACCAGCATGATCGTTTTATTCCCATTGGCTTGTATTTCTCGAATGAGCGCCATCAGCTCTGGCACTTGCTCTGAAGCCATACCGGCCGTTGGTTCATCTAACAGCAGCATCTCGGGGTCTGGCGCCAAAATCATGCCCAACTCTAATTTCCGTTGGTCGCCGTGTGGCAGCGTATTGGCCGTCGTATAAGCGCGATCAGATAAGCCAACTTGCGCCAAAACAACTTCCGCTCTTTCTTCATAATGACGAAACGCACCCGCGCCACGGAAAAACTTGAAGTTATCTTTGCCCAGCGCTTGCGCCGCCAACCGAATATTTTCCATCACCGTCAGCGACGGGAAGATATTGGTGATTTGAAAAGAACGGCCGATGCCCAAATGCGCCGTCTTGTGCAGGGGAAGTTTGGTAATATCCTTCCCCTTGAAGACAACTTGCCCACTGGTGGGCTTCAAGTTGCCGCTGAGCAAGTTGAAAAAGGTGGTTTTGCCCGCGCCATTGGGGCCAATGATGGAATGAAACGACCCCGCTTGCACTTGCACACTGACATCGGCTACCGCCACCAATGCGCCAAATTGCCGCCGCAGGTTTTTTGTTTCCAGGATGATGTTTTCAGCCATGTAACACTCCGATTTTTAGTGGACAGTGGTCAGTGTTCAGTAGCGTTATCCACCACTGTTCACTGTCCACTGTCCACTGTTTACTGATGACTATTCGCCGCTCAGGCTGCCCACCGGCAGGTCACCGCAGCGATCTTGCAATGCTTCAGGTAACAGGCACGGTACGTCGGGACGGGTTGTCTCCACGTAATCAAAGAATTTAAATTCAGGATCATCTACGTTTGTCAATGTCACGATGTACATATCTTGCATCGCCACATGGTCTTCCGGACGAATGTAGATGGTGCCCTTCGGCCCTTCAAATTCCATGCCTTCCATGGCGGCAATGAGGGCGTCGGCGCTGGTGTCGCCGCCAGTGGCGCGTAAAGCGTTGCCCAAGAGCAGCGCCGCGTTCATGGCGTCGGCGTCGAACAGATCGGGCGGGACGCCATCATTTTCCATGGTCTTGGCAACGAGCCAATCGTTTATCTCATTGTCTGGCGCAGTGTAATGATAAAGAATGCCGCTGGTATTGCCGATGGCATTGCTGAAGAAGGTGGGCATGACGACGTTATCGACAAAGCTGGAACCCATGCTCATCTCGTCAAACACACCGAGGTCGGTGGCTGCCTGCATCATTGGCACAAAGCCGCCGCCAGCCCAGGTAACGAGGAAGGCATCTGCGCCAGAATCGAGGATTTGCTCCATGTAGGGGGTGAACTCGGTGGTATCGGCCGGGGCGAAGATGTCGTCGGCCACGAATTCGCCGCCAAAGAGGGTGCAAGCGTCGCGGAAAGCGGCTGCACCGCCATAACCAAAGGCATAGTCCGGGGCAATCTGGACGAAGGTGTCGTAATCTTTAACCAGATATTCGCATAGATTGACGGCATCCTGGTAGTTGTTGCGGCTGGTGCGGAAGGTGTATTCGTTGAAGTTGACGCCGGTGATGTCGTTGGCGGCGGCCGGCGCGACGATGAGCGGAATCTGGTTTTCACGCGCCAGTTCTTGCAGTGTGGCGGTGGCGCCAGAGCTAACGGTGCCTACCAGCACGTTTACCCCTTCCACTTCAATCAGTTCACGGGCGACGGTGGCGGTGTTTTCGGGATTGCTTTGATCATCTTTGACGTACACTTCCACCGTGCAGTCATCTACCTGGAAGTTCCATTGGGTATCGGAAACTTGCTCGGCAGGTGCGCCGGAAAGGTATTCTAAACCGTAAGGGAAACTTCGCAGGACGTGGGCGCCGTAGATGGAGAGCGCCCCGGTCATGTCGGTGATCAGGCCCACTTTGACCGGTTCTTCACAAACGGCCGTTCCCATATCTGCCATCTCTTCTTCAGCCGGTTCGGGGACTTGCGTCTGCGAAATATCACCTAACGCGCCAACCGACAGGTCGCCGCAGCGATCTTGCAGCGCTTCCGGGAGCAAGCAAGGTACATTGGGTCGGGTCGTATCCACAAGCTCAAAGAACTTGAACTCGGGATCATCCAGGTTGGTCAGCTTCACAATATACATATCCTGGATAGCTACATGGTCTTCAGGTCGGATGTTGATAGTGCCTTTCGGGCCTTCAAACTCCATACCTTCCATGGCATCAATCATAGCCTCAGCACTGGCGTCGCCGCCAGTCGCTTTGAGCGCTTCTGTCAGCAGAAGCGCCGCGTTCATGCCGTCAGCATCAAATAAATCCGGCGGCACACTAAAGCGGGACATCGTCTGTTCGACCAACCAATCGTTGATAGGATTATCGGGCGCGGTGTAGTGGTAGAGAATGCCGCTGGTATTGCCGATATTGTTGCTGAAGAAGGCAGGCAAGACTACGTTGTCAACAAAACTGGCGCCCATACTCATTTCGTCAAACACGCCGAGGTCTGTCGCTGCTTGCATCATAGGCACAAAGCCACCACCTGCCCAGGTGACCAGGAAGGCATCTGCACCTGAATTGAGGATTTCTTCCATGTAGGGCGTGAATTCGGTGGTATCTGCCGGAGCAAAGATGTCGTCAGCCACAAACTCGCCGCCGAAAAGGGTGCATGCATCGCGGAACGCTTGCGCTCCACCATAACCAAAGGAATAGTCCGGTGCGATTTGGACAAAGGTGTCGTACTGCGTCACCAGGTATTCGCAGAGGTTAACGGCATCCTGATAGTTATTGCGGCTGGTGCGGAAAGTGTATTCGTTGAAGTTAACGCCAGTGATGTCGTTGGCAGCAGCGGGCGCTACGATGAGCGGAATTTGGTTCTCGCGAGCCAGTTCTTGCAGGGTCGCCGTTGCGCCAGAGCTAACCGTACCTACCAAGACTTGCACACCCACATCTTCAATCAATTCACGGGCCACAGTGGCGGTGTTTTCCGGTGTGGATTGATCGTCGCGCACGTAAACCTGAATTTCGCATTCTCCCAGCATATAGCTGGTGTAATCGCCGTTATCAGTACCTTCTGCGCCGGTGGCATATTCCAAACCGAGCGGGAAGGCACGTAAAATGTGAGCGCCGTATATAGCCAACGCGCCGGTTTCATCAGAAATCAGGCCAACTTTGACTGGTTCAGCGCAGGAGACATCACTCATCATGTCGCTGCTTTCTTCGGCTGCCGGTTCTTCGGCGGGTTCTTCTTCTGCGACTGGTTCTTCAGCGACTGGTTCTTCGACGGGAGCGGGTTCTGCCGTGGGCGCTTCTTCTGTGGCGGGTTCACTGCCGCCGCAAGCGGCCAGCGCCAGCATTAAAACCAGTAGTAAGGACAATAAAATCATAAATTTGTTTCGATGGTTCTTCATATCTCTTTCCTCCAAGGAATTTAAGTTTAGAAATGCGGATTTTTGGGGTTTTATAACCATTTTTACATAGTTGCCTCCTTCATGTCTCCAAGTGATTGACCTAGACGAGGTCTTTAACCAGGACCAGGGCTTGCCCTTCACAAACGATCTCACCAGCCTCGTTTGCACAGATGGTGTGTAAATTGACGATTTCTTTTTCTGGGCGCAGGCGAATTATTTCAACGGTTGCTGTTATCTGATCACCGATATGTGCTACAGCCGGATACCGGAGCTGTTGTTTGAGCCAATTTGTGCCACGCCCAGGCAGTTGTGTACCCAATAAGTCAGAAAACATGCCAGCCAAAAGAGGGCCAGGAACGGCCGTTTCCCCTTTCATTCCAAAATACAAGCCAGAATCACCAGACAAAGCCCGGTATTGAGCCACATCTTCTGCTGTAAAAACACGCCTGGCAGACGCCTGCTGACCTACTTGCAACCCTTTCATATGGCGACCTGCCTTTTGCTATTTTTGTTTACATAATCACGAAAGCCACCAATCCCTTCTTCTGTAACAATTTGCTGTACAAAATGAGCCAGTTCTTCAGCCAACTGCGCAGCAATTTGCTGCCGATGCTGGCCTAAAAGCTGCTTGCTGTGGCGAATGCTGCCCGGTTTCATACTGGCAATATTCTGACCCAGAGCGAGGGCTTCAGTGCGAATTTCTGCGGCGCTCACTAACCGGCTTGCCAAGCCCCAGGCGACTGCTTCGTCAGCGGTAATCGTTCTGTTGGCGTAAATGGCGGCGGCGGTACGCTGGGAGCCAATGAGATGGGGCATCAAGGCTGTCCACCCCCCATCGGGGCTGGGGCCAACCACGCTGTAGTAGGGGGTGAAGCTGGCTTCCGGCGTTACCAACACAATGTCAGAGGCTGCCACCAGACCAATAGAACCGCCGGTAACAATGCCATGAACGGCCGTTATCACCGGCACAGGCAAATCAATCAACGCCAAAATCACCTGGTTGAGCAAGCCGACAATCCTGCGTGAATACGTTTCCAGTTCGTGTTCATGCTGCACAAAACCTAATGCATCACCGCCTGTGGAGAAGGAACGGCCGTTTGCCTGCAAAACTATAGCGCGGATAGATGGGTTGGTGGCAACGGCCGTTAGCGCTGCCAATAATTCCTCCAGCAGTTCTGGAACCAGGCTGTTGTGCCGTTCTGGTCGGTTCAACGTGAGAACCGCCACCCGATCCACCGTGTCATGCAA